>NZ_JBHXQY010000022.1:0-35776 GCF_042716955.1 Nocardiopsis sp. NPDC058631
TCCTTTGGTAGCGGGGACAGGATTTGAACCTGCGACCTCTGGGTTATGAGCCCAGCGAGCTACCGAACTGCTCCACCCCGCGTCGTGATCTCTATTTTAGGGCCTTTGACCCCGGGTGGCAAATCGGCTTTCCGTGAGGACAACCGGTGAGATCCCACCCTGTGGCCTTCCGGTTTCCCGTCTGGCCTGTGACCACTCTACCAGGCTTCTCTTCCCGGTCGAGCCACTCAAGCGCGCCCTTTCGAGCGTGTTTCCCGAAATCCACCGAAACGGCAATTCCGAGAAAAGCACCGGACCCGGGATTTCTCCCGGGTCCGGGTCTTGGTAGCGGGGACAGGATTTGAACCTGCGACCTCTGGGTTATGAGCCCAGCGAGCTACCGAACTGCTCCACCCCGCGTCGTTGTGTTCATAGACTAGCGCGACCCGGCCGATAACCCAAATCAGCGCTCCGAGACGTGGACCACCCGGGTCCGCCGTCTCCCGCGGGACCTTCGCACACGGACGGGGCGGGACCCGAAGGCCCCGCCCCGTACCGCCGGCCGACCCCCGAGGGCTAGTCGTTCATCTGCTCCTCGATGGCTTCCAGAGCCTCGCGCAGGCGTTCGTTCGCCTCGTCGCTGGACTCCTGGGACTCCTCCCAGGCCTCGACGGCCTCGTTGAGGGCGTCGGTGAGGTCCTGGTCGGCACCGCCGTCCCCGCCTCCGGCCTCGTTCTCCTCCGGGGCCTCCTCGGGCGCCTCCTCCGGCACGCCCTCGGCACCCTCGAAGAGGTTGCTGAGCGCGTCCGGCAGGTTGCTGCCGATCGCGACCTCCTCACCGAAGCCGACCATGACCTGCTGCAGCAGCGGGAAGGAGGCGCTGCCGCCTCCGCCGGCCTGCACGTAGAGCGGCTCCACGTAGAGCAGGCCTCCCGCGAACGGCAGGGTGAGCAGGTTGCCCCGTGTCACCTCGGCGTTGGACTGCTCCAGCGGCAGCAGGACCTCGCGGACGTCGGCGTCGGCGTCGAAGGCGTTCTGCACCTGTCCGGGACCGAAGATCACCGTGCTGCGCGGCAGCTCCAGCAGCTTGAGCCGCCCGTAGTCGTCGGAGTGCGGGTCGCTGTCCACCGCCATGAAGGCCGCCAGGTTCTCACGTCCACGGGGCACGAACGTGCTCGTCAGCGAGAAGCTGGCCTCCCCGGCACCCGGGTACTGGATCGTCTGCCGGTAGGGCGGCTCCGGGGCCTCCGTGCCACCGGTCGGGTCGTTGGGCACCGCCCAGAAGTCCTGACCGCCGTAGTAGGCAGCGGCGTCCGTGACGTGGTACTCGCGCATGATCTCGCGCTGCACCTTGAACAGGTCGTCCGGGTACCGGACGTGGTCGATGAGCTCGTCGCTCATCTCGTCCCGGCTCGTGACCGTGCCCGGGAACGAGTCCATCCAGGTCTGGAGGACCGGGTCCTCCTCGTCCCACGCGTACAGGGTGACGGTCCCGTCGTAGGCGTCGACGGTGGCCTTCACCGAGTTGCGGATGTAGTTGACCTCGTTGCCGGGCAGGGCGCCGACCTGCTGCGCCGAGCCGTCCGTGAACGTGTCGGTCACCGCCTGGGTGAAGTCGATCCGGTTCGCGTACGGGTAGCCGTCGGAGGTGGTGTAGGCGTCCACGATCCACACGACCTTGCCGTCGACGACCGCCGGGTAGGGGCGGCTGTCCACGGTGAGGTACGGGGCGACCTTCTCGACGCGGTTCAGCGGGTCGCGCTCGTAGAGGATGCGCGAGTCACCGGTGATGGCGCTGTTGAGCAGGATGTTCGGTTCCTGGTACTTGATCGCGTACAGGATGCGGTCGAAGAAGTTGCTCAGCTGGACGCCGCCGCTGCCGTCGTAGCGGTTGTAGGCCTGGGAGCCGCCCGGGTCGTCCTCCGCGCTCTCGTCGGTGTCCTCGGTGCCGTCGCCGCCCTCCACGGGCGGGTCCTCGTTCGTCGGCTCCGCGCTCTCCTCGGCGTCCGCGGGTGCGCGGGCCTCGTCGGGTGCGGGGCTGACCTCGGGATCGACCGCGTCCTCCAGGGTCGGGACGTCCGCGGTGTCCTCCTCCGAGTCGAGGGGGTAGTCGTACTCCTCCTCGGCCTGGACGATGACGTAGTCGGCGCCCTCGCGGCCGTAGTAGATCCGCGGCTGGTACTCGCCGACGGCCTCGCTCAGCTCACCCCGCGGCGGGATGTTGTACTCGGTGAAGACCGGGCGCCCCTCCGCGTCGATGTCGCTGCCGGCGGCGGCGACCATGCCGTAGCCGTGGGTGTAGATCAGGTGGCGGTTCAGCCAGTTGTCCTGGTCGTCGGGCGGACCGTCCAGCTCGCGGACGGCCACGATCGTGTCGATCAGGTTGCCCTCGGCGTCCGGGTAGCGGTCGACCTCCAGGACCTCGGGGAACTGGTAGAAGCCACGGACCTGCTGCATCTGCTGGAAGGTCTGGGAGACCACGGAGGGGTCGGCCAGGCGCACCTTGGTTCCCTGGGACTCCTCGACCAGGTCCTGCGCGCTGAGCTCGGTGGTGGCGTCGTAGGGCTCGACATCGGCGTCCGCGATGTCGTACGCGTCGCGCGTGTACTCGATGTTGCGCTCGATGTACGGGCTCTCCAGGCGCTGCTCGTTGGGGCTGACCTGGAAGCGCTGGACGATCTCGGGGTAGGCGACACCGACCAGCACGGCGGACAGCACCAGGAGCCCGAGGCTGGCCATGGGGACCATGGTGTTCTTGAAGTAGATGTTCGCGAAGAACAGCACCGCGCAGATCACCGAGATGACGGTGAGGATCATCAGGGCGGTCTTGACGGCGTTCACGTCGGTGTAGGAGGCGCCGAAGGTGTAGCCGCGCTCGGAGAAGACCAGGCCGTAGCGGTCCAGCCAGTAGGAGCCCGCGCGCAGCAGCACGAAGAGCCCCAGGAGCACGGAGAGGTGCACGCGGGCGGCGGGGGTGGCCCGCTGGCCGGTGTCGTTCTGGAGCCGGACGCCGCCGTACAGGTAGTGCACGATCACCGCGGCGATGAACGCCAGGATGACGGCCGCGTACAGGTAGCCGAGCAGGATCCGCAGGAACGGGTAGGTGAACGCGAAGAACGCCACGTCCATCCCGAACTCCGGGTCGCTGATACCGAAGTCGGTGCTGTTCGTGAACTGGAGGTAGGCGCGCCAGTCACCGCTGGCCGCGATTCCGGCCAGGAGCGCCAGAGCGCCGACGGCGGCCCAGAAGAAGAGCTTGCGGTGCGGGTCGATGGACTGCCGGTAGCGGTCCAGGCCCTGCTGCTCCAGGCTCATCGGCCGGATACCCGGCCGGGAGCGGTACGCGAAGTAGATGCTGGCACCGACGATGACGGCCATCACCAGGCCGGCGACGGCGAACAGGAGCACGCGGATCCACAGCTCGGTCAGGAAGACCGAGGTGTAGCCGACGGAGCTGAACCACTTGAAGTCGGTCCAGAAATTCGCGGCGAGCATCAGCCCCGCGATGATGACGACCACGGTCGCCGCGACTGGCGCGAGCAACCTTGATCGGCGAGGCATACGCGCAGGTGGTGCGCCGGGCGATCGGAAGCTCACGCCTCCCCCTCGTTCTGACTTGGTAGGTGCGTTCGGTGCGCGTGTGGCGCCTTGTTACTGAAAACTTAAATGGTGGGTGCCAGGTTCCCGAAATCGCCCTCACCCGGGTGACAAGGCTGCATCGTTGATGTATCGGAGTCGCATCCGGGAGGCCCCGTTGCGACCCTACTGTCCGGGAACGGGGGCAGGGGGGTTCCCACATCGGTCACTATGGAAACGTGTCGAACATTCGCGAAGCCGTCATGGACCTCGAACGCCACACCGCGGAGCAGGGTTGGGACCGGCCGCTGGGGTTGTACGCCCTGGTGCCGACCGCCGAACTGCTCAAGGCGGAGCCGGCGCTGGCCGATCTGCTGGGAATCGGCTCCCCCGCCGATCCCGACGAGTTGACCCCCGTCGAGCAGGAGCCGCTGCCCGACGGCCTCCCCCTGGAGGAGGCGCTGGGGCGCATCCTCTGGCCGGAGGGCGTGGCCGGGTGCGCCCTGGTCATGGAACGCCTGGTGGTGAAGGGGTCGGACGAGACCCTGGCCGCCGGGGAGGACCCGAGTGCGTCCGGCCGGGAGACCGAGGAGATCCGCATGGTCGCGGGTGTGATGCGGGACGGCTCGCGGCACTGTGCGATGCGGATGCGCAGCCACGACAGCGAGGCCGAGGTGCTGAACGGCGCGGACCTGATCCCGGCGCTGACCTCGGCCCTGGCGCTGACCCTGGACCTGGAGGAACCGGAGCAGGGGTGACCGGGCTGCGGATCCGCCACCCGTGAGAGCAAGGAGGCCCCCGCCGTGCGCGGGGGCCTTCGGTGTCCGGGGGCCCACCGGGACCGCGGTCCGGTCGCGGGCGCCGGCCGCCTACTCGCAGCGGGGGAGTTCGCCGCCACCGTCGCGGATGGTCTCCAGGGCGTCGACCGCGTCCGTGAGGGTCTCGACCCGCACGACCTCCAGCTCCCCGTAGGCCGCCGACTGGGAGACCTGGGAGCAGCTGTCGGCGGCCACGAAGAAGTACTCTGCTCCGGCGCGCTGGGCGCTGACCATCTTCTGCGGGATACCGCTGATACCGCCGACCTGGCCGTCGGAGGTGATGGTGCCGGACCCGGCGACGTCGACTCCGCCGGTGAGGCTGTCCTCGCTGAGCCGGTCCATGATGCCCAGGGCGAACATCATGCCCGCGCTGGGGCCGCCGATGTCGCCGATGGTGATGCCCACGTCGACGGGGAAGTCCATGTCGTCGGCGATGAGCACGCCGACCGCGGCGCCGCCGTCCTCGCCCTCCGTGGTGGGGATCTCGACGTCGACCGTGTCGCCGCCGCGGTCCAGGGTGAGCTCGACCGGGTCACCGGGCTCGCGGTCGCCGACCCGCTCCACGACCGCGGTGCTGCCCACGGCCTCCTCGGAGCCGTCGCCGCTCACGGTGGGGACGGCCGAGCCGTCCACCGCGAGGATGACGTCGCCCTCCTCGACCTCCCCGTGCGCCGGCATCCCCTCGACGGTCCCGTTGACCACGGGGACCGCCTCGTACTCCATGCCGAGCTCGTTGAGCGCGGCGGCGGTCGCACTGGTCTGGGAGTCGTTCATCTGCACGGTCTGCCGTTCGCTGACCTCCTCGGGCGTGCGCCCCGCCGGGAACAGCAGCTCCTCGGGGAGGACCGCCTCGGTGGGCGAGAGCCACGCGGTCACGACGCTGAGGAAGTTGAGCCGGTGCTGGGGTCCGCCCGCGTACTGGACGGTCACCATCGACAGGGAACCCTCGTGCTCGTAGCTCTCGGCCCCGCCGATCTCGATGACGGGCCCCTCCTCGGCCTCCCCGACCGTGTTCACGGTGATGCCGGGGGCGGCCACCAGGTAGGGCAGGGGGAGGAGGAGGCTGCCGGCGCCGAGCCCGACGAGAAGGGCGAGAGCGACAACAAGGGTCATGACACGACGAACCATGCGCACAGCCTATGGCCGTCGGAGGGCTGGAGGTGTTTTCGTCCACACCCCCCACCGGTCCGCCGCAGGCGGGCGGCGGTCGGCCACGGCTACGGCCGGGGTTCCCCCACCCACTCGCCGTCGCCGTCCCGGAAGGCCTGCTGCTTCCAGATGGGCACCTGGGCCTTGAGGTCGTCGATGAGCCTGCGGCAGGCCGCGAAGGCCTCCTCGCGGTGCTCGGCGGCGGCGGCCACGACCACCGCGAGGTCGCCGATCTCCAGGTCTCCCACGCGGTGCGTCGCGGCCATCCGCACGACCGGGCGGCCGGGGACGGAGGTGTCGGCCAGCACCTTCTCCATGACCCCGCGCAGCTTGGCCTCCACCGTCGGGTGCGCGGTGTAGGACAGCGCGGCGACGTCACGGCCGTGGTCGTGGTCGCGAACGGTCCCGATGAACACCGCGGTGCCGCCCGCGCGCGGGTCGGACACCGCGGTGAGGACCTCGTCCACCGACAGGGGTGTGTCGCGTACTGACGCCAGAGTGATCTCTTCCACGCCCCGACCGTACCAACCGGGCGTTCACCCTTGTCGTCGCGGGAGTGCGCGTTCCGGACACGTGTGCGTCCGCACGTGCACCGCCGGGATCACCCGCCCTTGCGTTTGCGCAGGTGGCGAATGGCGGCCGCGGTGCCTATGGCCGCCGCCGCGGCACCGGCGGCCCCGGCCGCGGTGATGGTGGCCTCCTTGCGGCCCAGGCTGCGGCCCACCAGGGCGTGCTTGCCGCTCCGGGACTCCAGCAGGGTCCGCAGGGCCGACTCGTTGTCGTGTCCGGGCTTCCACCCGGCGTCGCGCAGCGCCGCGCAGTCCACCACGCAGGGATAGACGAGGAACTTCAGCTCGCCCTCCGCGGCCGGGGTGATCCTGGCCTGGTGGAGGCGCCGTATCGCGCCGAAGGCCAGGTTGGCGGGCACCTCGAAGTGCTTCATCCCGGCGATGCCCTCCACGTCCTCCTGTGTGAGGGAGCCCTCGCTGGCCACCGCGACGACCCCCTCGGAGCCCTCCACGTCGTGCAGGGCGCAGAAGGCCAGGGCGCTCGCGAGGTCGTCCTCGTGGCAGAACTGCCAGTGCTGCCTGTGTCCCTTGACGGTGAGCAGGCGTGGCGCGGAGAAGTGCCGGCTGAGCAGGGTGTCGAGGTCGGGGCCGACGAGCGGGGCCGGCCGCACCACGGTCACCGAGAGGCTGGGGTGCGCGCGGCGGGCGCGCTCCGCGAGGTCCTCGACCTCCGCGAAGTCGCCCATCAGCCCGTCGCCGTTGTCGGAGACGCGGGTGGCGTTCTCCGAGAGCGGAACCGGGTTGTCGGCGGCGGCGCCGTAGACCATCGTGCTGGTGACGAGGATGACCCGTGGGACCCCTGAGGCGGCTGCGGCGGTGAGGACCGTCTGTGCCGCGCGGATGTTGTGTGCGCGGCGCTGCGGGGGCCTCGTCTCCACAGAGCGGTCGTCCGCGGTGTGCACGAGCACGTCTACCCCGCCGAGGCGGGACACCAACCCGGGATCGCAGACGTCGGCGATACGCCACGTCACCCCCCGCAGGTCGGCGAACTCGGCGTCGATCGCGATGATCTCCCCGAGTCCGGTGGAACCTTCCGGCGTGGCCAGGCGTTGCACGAGGAGCCTGCCCACTCCGGAGGCGGCCCCGGTGACAGCAACCACCGTGCCCGTTCTTTCGGAAGGGCTGTGCTCTGGGCGAACCTGGCTGCTTTCGGTATTCACTCCGGGCGACTCCCAGCTAACGTGACAGTGGAGACCAAACCTAATCCTGCCTGAGGTCTGATGTGAGCGACCTGCCTTTCGGTTTCAGCATGCCGAACGATCCCGATGACGAGTCCGGACGCCGTTCTGGCGACTCCGGCTCGGGTGCCGGCAGCGGCCGCCCGGGCGGAGGGGACTCCGGAACGCCGGACGGTTTTCCGTTCGGCGACCCGCAGCAGATGGCCAACATGCTGCGCCAATTCGCCGACATGATGTCGGCACAGCCCGGTCCCGGCACCGGCGGCGACGACAAGTCGCCGTCCGGGGTCAACTGGGAGATGGCCAAGGACGTGGCACGACAGACGGTCGCCCAGGAGGGCGACCCGAGCGTGCCGGTGTCCGACTACGCCAAGGTCGAGGAGGCCCTGCGCCTCGCTGACCTGTGGCTCGACCAGGCTACCGACCTTCCGTCCGGTGTTCAGACCGCGCAGGCCTGGAGCCGGTCGGAGTGGGTCGAGAAGACGATGGACTCGTGGGTCCAGTTGTGCGACCCGCTGACGAGCAGGACCGTGCACTCCATGGGGCAGAACCTGCCCGAGGAGATGCGGTCCGTGGCCGGTCCGCTGCTGGGCATGATCCAGCAGATGGGCAGCATGATGGTCGGCCGCCAGGCCGGCCAGGCGGTCGGCGAGCTGTCCCGCGAGGTGGTCGGTACCACCGACATCGGACTGCCGCTGGCCGGTGAGGGCAACGCCGCGTTGCTGCCGGGAGGGGTCGAGCGCTTCAGCGAGGGCCTGGAGGTCCCCGCCGACGAGGTGCGCCTGTACCTCGCCGCGCGCGAGGCCGCCGTGCACCGCCTGTACGCGCACGTGCCGTGGCTGCGCTCGCACGTCTCCCGGCTCGTCAACGAGTACGCCGACGGGATGTCGTTCGACGTCAGCGGCCTTGAGGACCGCCTCGGTGAGATCGATCTCACCAACCCCGAGGCGCTCCAGGAGGCCTTGGGCGGCGCGGGCGGCGAGAGCCTGCTCCAGCCGGAGGACACCCCGCAGCAGAAGGCGGCCCTGGGCCGCCTGGAGACCACCCTGGCCCTCATCGAGGGCTGGGTGGCGACCGTGGTGTCGTCGGCGGTGTCCGAGCGGCTGCCGCAGGCGGACGCGCTCTCCGAGGCGACCCGGCGCCGCCGGGCGACCGGGGGACCCGCCGAGCACACCTTCGCCGCCCTGGTCGGCCTCGAACTGCGCCCGCGCCGCCTGCGCGAGGCCGCAGCGCTGTGGTCGGCGTTGGAGGAGGCGCGCGGGGTCGAGGGCAGGGACGCCGTGTGGCAGCACCCCGACCTGATGCCCGGTGGTGAGGACCTGGACGACCCGGACGCGTTCGTGAGCGGCGGGGCGGGGTTCGGCGGGGCCGACTTCGACATCTCCTCGCTGACCGGCGAAGCGCCCGGAGCCAGACCCGACCGGGGGACGACCCCGGAGCCGGGCCGGTCCGAGGACGACGGGGACGACGGGGACGGTGCCCGCGGAGAGGACGCGTAGATGTCGCTGCACGCGGACGCCCTGGCGGTACTGGGCGCGTGGACCGCGCCCGACGCCCGGCAGGAGGATCTGCGCCGTTCCTACGTGGAGCACCTGGGCGGGCACGAGGACGCCATGTGGCGTACGTGCCTGCCCGGGCACGTGACGGCGAGTGCGGCGATCGTCTCCGCGGACGGCGCCGAGGTGGTGCTCACCCTGCACCGGATCCACCGGATGTGGTTGCAGACCGGGGGCCACTGCGAGCCGGGGGACGCGACACTGGCCGCGGCCGCGCTGCGGGAGGCCGTCGAGGAGTCGGGGCTCCGGGGCGTGACCCTCCTGCCCGATCCGGTCCGGTTGGACCGGCACCGGGTGCCGTGCGGCGGGGGCAGTTTCCACCTGGACGTGCAGTACGCCGCGGTCGCCCCGTCGGGGTCCGTGCTGGTGTGCGATCCGGACGAGTCGGCCGACCTGGGCTGGTTCCCGGTCGGTGACCTGCCGGACCCCACCGACGACTCCGTGCGCGACTTGGTGCGCGCGGCTGCGGGGGCGGCTGCCGCGTACCGCAGCGCGGTCTAGGGAGTTTTTCCCGAAGGTTTTCGGGTCGGTGGGCGCGCGCCCGGAAGGGCGCAAAGAACACGATGTGGGGTGCGGACCCGTTCCCGGGTGCCAGCGGGGTGCGGGCGACGCCGGCTACTCCTCCAGGGCGACCTCGGCGATGCCCAGTTCCTCCACATCGTCCGCGTCCTCGTCGCAGGCCTCGGTACGTGAGGCCGCGCTGAACCCCTCCAGGTATCCGCGGGCCCGCTCGGCTCGGGGATAGCGGCGTACCAGGTCCCAGAAGGCCCGCCCGTGGTGCGGGATGGACAGGTGCGCGAGCTCGTGGATGAGGACGTAGTCGACCACCCAGGAGGGCATCCCGGCGAGACGGCGGGAGATGCGGATCGTGCGGGTGTCGGGGGTGCACGAGCCCCAGCGCGCGTTCTGGTTGTCGACCCAGCGGACGCTGTCGGGTGGTTCGCCGCCGCCGAGGTAGCGCTGGGCCAGTTCCAGCGCCCGTTCGCGGAGTTCTGCGTCACCGGGGTGCCGACGGCCCTCCCTGGCCTCAAGCCGTTGCAGCATGCGTCCCACCCAGCGCTTTTCCTCTGCGCGGGAGAACGTCGCGGGCACGAGGACGACCGTGGTGTCCCCGTCCCTGTAGGCCGACACTGTGCGCCGGCGACGAGGACTGCGTCGTACCTCGACTTTGGTGTTCGAGGGCACGAACTTTACGGTAGCCGAGAGGAGAGCTTCCGCACAGATATGCCTTGTCCCGTTATGTCATTGATTTCACCAGATCCCCGATTCACGGGACGTCGTTGGAAATCAGGGCCCCGCCGGAGGTTCCGTCCTGGCCGGCGCGGTCCCGACGGCCCAGAACAGGGCACGATCGAGGCGTTCCGAGCTTCCTCTTGACCAGAAGGAAACACAAAAAAGACCGGACGGTTACCCTGCCTGGGGTCCCGCCCGGCCTTCCACCGGCTCCGTGGTCACCTCGGGACGCTCAGCGTCCCGTCACCCCGCCGCTGTGCGGCGGATCAACACAGGCGTGACCACGCGAGATCCATGAGTGCTTGTTCGGCACGGCGCTCCTCCCGCTGACGGGCGCGCACCACGCGGGCCGTGAGCCTTCTGTTCTGCATCTCACGGGTCTCGATGTCGGTCTGTTCGGCAACGCGTAGGAGTTCCAGCAACATCATCTGTCTGCGTCCTTCGGGGGTTCGTCGGGTTCGGAGTGGCGTACGGGTGGTGGGTCAGGCCGCGACCGGGGCGGGGTTCTTCCGGGGACGGCCCCTCGGGCGCTTGCGCGCCACGACCTGACCGGAGACGAGCAGCTGCCCGCCCCAGACGCCCCACGGCTCACGCCGATCCAGGGCGTCCGCCAGGCACTGCTCCCGCACGGGGCAGGCACCGCAGACGGCCTTCGCGGTCTCGACGTCAGCGGGTGCCTCGGCGAAGAACAGGTCGGGCTCAAGGCGGCAGGGAACTTCGGCGTCGCCCATCGGGGGCGTGTCCAGGACCGACGCAAGCATCGGTGCCCTCCAAGATCTTTGATCGTTTCGTACAACGCGGTCGGTGATGGTCACCGGAACAGTTCCGGTGAGGGACCTGGACTTGCGATGCCGCCGTCCTCTTCCCTCGTCCCTGGGGGACGGGGATCGGACGGAGATACAAAGAAAGCCGCGGCCCCTGTGTCGGGGTCCGCGGCCACGGTCGAAACTCTCGGCCTCTGCTGCTCTAGGCCGGAATCCTCCGTGGACACTCCCCCGATGCGCCGTACAGGCGCTGGGTAGCTTCAGCGTGTTCCGTCATGCGCTTGCCTCGATCAAGGGCGAGCTCGGGATCGGCGGACACACCACTGCCGTTGCCGACACCGGTCGGGACGACCGGGGACACCATCGACGAGAGGCGGGACCTGTGGGTTCCGTACTCGTCACTGCCGCCCTCGGTGCCATGACCGACACCGATGGTGATGAATCCGCCCCATCCGGCGGGCGTGCCCGCCGAACCGCTCTCGGCGGTGCCCGGGACAGCCGTCAGGGACAGCTGAAGCGACGACATGGCGAAGCCGATGATGCGTTCAGTGCTCTGCGTGGAGTTCGTCATTTGATGGGGCACCTCCTTCTGAGTCGGGCGACAGGGTCTTCCACCTGCGCCGCGGGCGGTCATTGCGACGGGGTAAACACTATGGGCTGCTCCGCGAAAACGGCAACCTATTTTTGACCTGCGAGGACGTCCGCATCCGGCCACGGGTTCCAGGGAATCGCCCGGAACCCGGAAGCGTTACCGGGCGGCCCTGGGGGTCAGGAATCCGGCAGGGCGTCGGACCAGCCCTCGGCGTCCACGACGCGGATCAGCCCCTCCTGCACGACGGAGCAGACGAGCTGACCGTCGCGGGTGTACACGAGCCCGCGGGCGAGGCCCCGCGCACCCTGCGCGGTCGGGGCCTCCTGCGCGTACAGCAGCCACTCGTCGGCGCGGAACGGCCGGTGGAACCACATCGCGTGGTCGAGGCTGGCCATGGAGATGCCCGCGAAGGAGCGTCCGTGCCGCAGGAGGACCGTGTCCAGCAGGGTCATGTCCGAGGCGTAGGTCATCAGGCAGACCTGGGTGAGCCGGTCGTCGGGCAGCTTGCCGTCCACCTTGAGCCACACCGGGTTGGTGGCGGTGCGCAGCTGCGGGTCGCGTTCGGCCTCGAAGGACAGCGGCCCCACCGGGCGCAGCTCGATCGGGTGCCAGCGAACGAACCCGGGCACCTTCCCGAACGCCGCCTGGAGGCGTTCGCGCGTGCTCGGAAGGTCCTCCGGCGGCGGGACGTCGGGCATGGGGATCTGGTGGTCGAGCCCCGGCTCCTCCTTGTGGAAGGAGGCCGACAGGGTGAATATCGGCTTACCGTGCTGGATGGCCACCACCCGCCGGGTGGTGAACGACCGGCCGTCGCGGACCCGGTCCACCTCGTAGACGATCGGCACCGCGGGGTCCCCGGGCCGTATGAAGTACGCGTGGAGGGAGTGCACGTGGCGCTCCTCGGGGACGGTGCGCCCCGCGGCGACCAGCGCCTGCCCCGCCACCAGACCGCCGAAGACGCGCTGCGGCCCCTCCGCAGGGCTGCTCCCCCGGAAGATGTTCACCTCGATCCGCTCCAGATCCAGGACGGCCAGCAGGCCGTCGAGGGACTGGCCCCGCGTCTGTTCGCCGGCGCTCTCAGTCATCTGCTGCTTCCTCCTCGTTGTCCCCGGCCGGGCCGTCCATGACGTCCGCCGGATCCGCGCCCGAGACCAGAGCGAGTACCGCCTCACCGTAGCGATCGAGCTTGACCGCGCCGATCCCGGACACGGCGGACAGCTGGGAGACGCTCGTGGGCTCCTGCTCCGCGATGGCCTGGAGGGTCGCGTCGGTGAAGACGACGTACGCGGGGATCTTCTGCTCCTGCGCGTTGGCTCGGCGCCAGTCGCGCAACCGCTCCAGCAGCGCCTCGTCGTAGCTGGACGGGCAGTCGAGGCAGCGCCCGAGCTTGCGCTCGGCCGCCTCGCCCAGGGCGTTCCCGCACACACGGCAGCGGGCCACGCCTCCCTTGCGGCGTTCGGCGCGCTTGGCGGCCGTGGAGGGTGAGGCGGGCCTGAGCCCGTCCAGGAACCGGGACGGCTTGCGGCTCTTGCGTCCGCCGGGCGAGCGCGCCAGCGACCACGACATCGCCAGGTGCTCCCGTGCGCGGGTGACCCCCACGTAGAACAGGCGCCGTTCCTCCTCCACCTGGTCGTCGGTCTCCGCGTAGATGATCGGCATCATGCCCTCGGTGAGGCCCACGAGGAAGACGGCGTCCCATTCCAGGCCCTTGGCGGAGTGCAGGGAGGCGAGGGTCACACCCTCGAAGCCGGGCGCGTGCTCGGTGGCGATGCGCACGTCGAGCTCGTCCACGAGGTCGGCCATGGTGACCGCCCGGCCGTCGGGGGCGGGCTTGGCCGCCATGTCCTCGGCGAGCTGGGCGAGCGCGGACAGCGACTCCCAGCGCTCGCGGGCCTGGCGGCCCTCGGGCGCCTGCTCGGTCAGGCCGAGCTGGCCGAGGAGCTGCCGGACCGTGTGCACCAGGGGCTCGGGGGTCTCCCCGGCGGCGGCGTGCCGGGCACCGCGCAGGGTGTGCACGGCCTGCTTGATCTCGGGCCGCTCGAAGAACCGGGTGGTGCCCCGCACCGTGAACGGCACGCCCTCGTCCGCCAGTGCCTGCTCGTAGGCGGCCGACTGGGCGTTGATGCGCAGCAGGACCGCGATCTCGCCGGCGGGGGTCCCGTTCTCGAGGAGGACGCTGATCTTGCGGGCGACCCCGGTGGCCTCGGCGGGCTCGTCGTCGTACTCCTGGTACATGGGATCGGGTCCGTCGGGGCGCTGCGCCTGGAGGGTCAGGTGGTTGGCCGACGTGGTGCCGCGCGCCTGGGCGATGATGTGGTTGGCGACCCGCACCACCTGGGGCGTGGACCGGTAGTCGCGGACCAGCCGGACCACGGTGGCATGGGGGTACAGCGCGGCGAAACCGGTGAGGTACCCGGGGGTGGCGCCCGCGAACGAGTAGATGGTCTGGCTCGGGTCGCCGACCACGCACAGGTCGTCCCGGTCCCCGAGCCAGGCGTCCAGCAGGAGCTTCTGGAGCGGGTTGACGTCCTGGAACTCGTCGACGACGAAGTAGCGGTACTGGTCGCGCACGCGCTGGGCGATCGCCGGGTACTCGTTGATCATCCCGGCGGTGAGTTCGAGCAGGGACTCGAAGTCGAGCAGGTTGCGCTCACGGCGCAGCGCCTCGTAGGCCTCGAAGACCCGGGCGATCTCCCCCGGGGGCATCGGCGCCTGGCGGCTGGTCTTGGCCACCGTCTTCTCGTAGTCGGTGGGCCGGACCTGGGTGACCTTGGCCCACTCGATCTCGCTGGCCAGGTCGCGCAGGCCCGTGCGGTCGGGCTGCACACCCACGGAGTGGGCGGCGCGGGCGACCGCCTGGATCTTGCTCTCGATCAGCGTGGGCTTCTCGCCGCCGATGACCTGCGGCCAGAAGAACGACAGCTGACGCAGGGCGGCGGAGTGGAAGGTGCGGGCCTGGACGCGTGGGGCTCCCAGACCGCGCAGGCGGCCGCGCATCTCACCGGCGGCGCGGGCGGTGAAGGTGACCGCCAGGACCTGCTGCTCGGACACCACCCCGCTGGAGACCGCGTGGGCGATCCGGTGGGTGATGGCCCGGGTCTTCCCTGTTCCGGCACCGGCCAGGATGCACACGGGGCCGCGCAGCGCACGCGCCGCCTGAGTCTGCTCCGGGTCCAGTCCCTCCAGGACGCGGTCGGGGTCCATGGTGCTCCTGCTGTGGTCGGGACGGCTGTACGGGTGTGGGGCGGGTTTTCTGTCTGGGGGCACAGTCTCTCAAGTATCGGCTGTGACGGGGAGCGGATCGGCACCTGCCCCTATCGAGCGGAATGACACATTCCAGAACCAGTTGGCCCTGTGAGGCGTCCCACGTTGTGTCGCACGGTCGCGGGAAGCGGGCAGGGCCACTCGGTGTTGAGATGTGGGACCGGACGAATACCAGTGATCGTAGGCAGAAGGACGTGAGCGACATGACGAGTACGGCGACCGACCAGTTCACGATGTACACCACCCCCTGGTGCGGGTACTGCAAGCGGCTCAAGAGCCAGCTCTCCCGCGAGGGGATCACCGGCGGTGAGGTGAACATCGAGGAGCACCCGGAGGCCGCCGAGTACGTCATGAAGGTCAACGGCGGCAACCAGACGGTACCGACGCTGGTCTTCGCTGACGGGTCCGCGATGACGAACCCGTCACTCGCTCAGGTGAAGAAGAAGCTGGCCGAGCTGTCGTAGGACGGTACGCGTGCCGCGGTCACACCTTCGGGTGTGACCGCGTTCCGTGTCATGGGCCCCGCAGACGACGGGACTCCTCCCACGGCGCTCGGGTGCTACCAGGGCTCGGACGAAGACGACGGGGAGTGTTGAGTTGGGGGACGACATGAGGCCTCATGACATAGCGGTCGCCGGGACGGTGGACGTCGGCGTGGTGCGCCGCACCCCGAACGGGTGGCGCGTGGGGAACGGGCAGGAGGTGCCCGACCTGGTGAGCGCGATGGTCCTCGCGGATCTGCTCACCGGCGAGTCGGGGGCCGGGCGTCCGCGGCCGCAGGCACCCGGCCGGGCCCCCGAGGGGGCCTCCGAGGTCGAGCGGCTGCGGCACACGATCGCGCAGCTGGAGCACGCGCTGCACTCGCGCGTGGTGGTGGAGCAGGCGATCGGGGTTCTGGCGGAGCGGCACACGATGGCACCGAGAGAGGCGTTCGAGCGGCTGCGCTCATCCGCCCGCTCGCGCGGCCGGAAGGTGGCCGAGCTGGCACGGGACGTGGTGGAGAGCAGCACGAGTCCTCTCACCTCGCTTCCCGACGAGTTGAACCCCTCCCCCGGCTCCGGTTGAGGGGGCGGGGTGGCCGGCGGCCCGACGCGGCGACGGTGCGCGGCCTCCGCGCACGCGAAGGCGTGCGGGGACCGTGCGCTGCCGTCCTGGTCGGGCGACCGGGCACCGGGTCTCCGAACCGGTGGGCCCGGTTCGCCCCGGCCCCGCGGCGTCCTATCCAGGGTAGGCACCCCCCGGAGGAGGGCACCAGTCCTTCTCCGCGCCTGTGGACGGCCCGGCGCCCCGGTCACCAGCCTCCGGGGAGCTCCGCCCCGTACCAGTGCTCGATGAGGGTGCGGGCGATCGAGACCCGGCCGGGCAGCAGGACCTCGCCGACCAGCGCCGCCTCGGCCAGCTCGGACCTGGTGAACCAGCGGGTGACGGCGATCTCGTCGTCGGTGCACTCGGTCTCCCCCACGGCCCGCGCCGTGTACCCCATCATCAGGCTCCGGGGGAACGGCCACGGCTGCGACGAGACGTAGCGCGGCCGTTCGACCACCACGCCCGCCTCCTCGGCCACCTCACGGACGACGGCCTGCTCCAGGGACTCCCCGGCGTCCACGAACCCGGCCAGCACGGAGAAGCGCCGTGCGTCCCAGTTGGGGTTGTGGCCGAGCAGGACCTCCTCCTCCCCGGCCCGGTCGCGGTGCACGAGCATGATCACCGCCGGGTCCATCCGGGGGTACTGCTCGGTGCCCTCCTCCTCGCAGACGCGCACGTGTCCGGACGCGGCCGGGGTGGTGCGCGCGCCGCAGCGGGGGCAGAACCGGTGGGTGGCGTTCCAGTTGGCGAGGGCGATCGCCCGGGTCAGGAGACCGGTGTCGCGGTCGTTGAGGACCGCTCCGACCTCGCGCAGCGACGCGGGCTCCGCGACGGGGTTGGCGAGCAGTTCCCGGGGGGAGCGCACGGCGAAGTACGCGCGGTCGCCCTCGGTCCCGAGCAGGTAGCGCTCGCCCTCGGGCGCGTCGCGGGTACCGGTGAGCACGAGTTCACGGGTGCCTCCGGTGGTGACCAGCGCGCGGGACTGCTTGGCCATGAGCGCCTGCCAGCCGTGGCTGCCCGGGTCGCCGCCCTCCAGCACCAGGACCTGGGAGCCGGGGTCCTTCCACGCCTTGGCCAACCAGTCGGCGTCCACGCGCCGGTGTCCGGCGGGGTCGACGGTGGAGCGGGACAGTGAGGGGATCGCGTCGGCGTCCATGGGTCCTTCCAGAGGTCGGGGAGGGTCGTCCGCACGACCCGCGTCTACAGGGGTAACACCCCCTGGTGCCTCGTGCATGCCCGTTCCCGGAACGCATGCGGCGGCCGCATGCGTTCCGGGGGCGCGGGCAGGGCTCAGGCGCGGTTCGCGGAGCCCAGTTCCTCCCACAGGTGGGCGGCGCTCTCCGCGCCCTTGAGGAGGAGGGGGATCTCCACCTTCTCGTTCGGGGCGTGGATGCGGTCCTCGTCCAGGCCGACCGCGACGAACACCAGGGGTGCGTCGAGGATGTCGGCGATGTCGGCCTCGGGTCCGCTGCCACCTTCCCGGGTGAACAGCACCTGTGTGCCGAAGGCCCGCTCCATCGCCGACCGCGCGGCCCTGAGCGCGGTGGAGGACAGGTCGGAGGCGCAGGCGCGCACGCCGGGGCCGCCGAACTCCAGTTCGGCCCTGAGCCCCGCGGGGGTGTTGGCCTCCACGTACGCGCGGACGCGGTCCTGGACGTGCAGCGGCTCCTGCCCCGGGACGAGTCGGAAGCTGACCTTGGCGTGGGCCGAGCGCGGCACGATGGTCTTGCCGCCCGCGCCGGTGTGCCCGCCCCACATGCCGTTGATCTCCGCGGTCGGCCGCAGCCAGATCCGCTCCAGGGTACTGTAGCCCTTCTCCCCCCAGGTGGCGGTGGAGGCGGCGGTCTCCAGCCACTCCTTCTCGTCGAAGGGCAGCCGGGCGATGAGGTCGCGCTCCTCGCGGTCCGCCTCGACCACCCCGTCGTGGAACCCGGGGACCGCGACGCGGCCGTCCTGGTCGTGGAGGCCCGACAGCAGGTCGCTCATGGCCTTGAGCGGGTTGGGGACCGCGCCTCCGAAGGAACCGCTGTGCAGGTCGCGTGCGGGGCCGTACAGGTTGATCTCGACGTCGGTGACGCCGCGCATGCCCACGCACATGGACGGGGTGTCGGCGGCCCACATGGTGGTGTCGGAGATGACGGCGACGTCGCAGACCAGGCGGGCGCGGTTGGCCCTCATCAGGTCGGCGAAGTGGACCGACCCGGACTCCTCCTCGCCCTCCACCAGCAGCTTGACGGTGACGGGCGGCGCGTCGGCACCGGAGGCCGCCAGTGCGGCGCTCACGCCGAGGGCGTGGAAGAGCACCTGCCCCTTGTCGTCGGAGGCTCCGCGCGCGAACAGCGAGGTGCCGATCTCGGTCGGGGTGAACGGGTCGGTGGCCCACTCCGCCACCGGGTCGACGGGCTGGACGTCGTGGTGCCCGTAGACGAGCACGGTGGGGGCGTCGGGGTCGGCGGCGGGCCACTCCGCGAACACGGCCGGAAGACCGGGGGTCTCCCACACCTCGACGGTGGGGAACCCGGTCGCGGCGAGGTGGTCGGCGAGCCACCGCGCGGACCGCCGCACGTCGTCGTGGTGCGCCGGGTCGGCCGAGATCGAGGGGATCGCCAGCCACTCCCTGAGCGCGGCGAGGAACTCGTCCCGGTGTGCCTCGATGTGGGCGCGCGCGTCCATCTGCCCGTCCTTTCCTAGACGTCCTTGTCGGATCGAGCCTAGAACCTGGACGAACCGGGTCACGCCCGCCCTCGTCAGCACCGACTCGTCCGGCCGGGGCGCCCCTCCGCCCCACGGCCCTGGCCGCAGCACCGGGCGGTCTGCCCCCACCCCTTCGCTCCCCGCGCGAAGCACCGCGTACCGGCCGCGGCGGCCGGTGCGCCGGAGTGGCGCGGACCGGCCACGGAACCTTTCCCGGCGCGGGAGACTCAGAGGAGCACGGGGGCGGGAAGGGCCCGCCCCACGACGAGAGGACGCACGTGAGCACCACTCCCGCCGAGGCGACCGCCGTGAGGTTCAGCCACCTCTTCGACGCCCTCGACTCCGACCACGACCGCGCAGTGACCTGGTCGGACTACCAGCGGTTGGTCGAACACTACGTCGCGGGCTACGGACTGGACCCGCAGGAGCGCAAGGCCCAGGCCGTCCAGGCGTCCTACCAGATGCTGTGGCTGGAGCTGCTGCGCCACTCCGGCGCCGACGACGCACGCCTGGACCGGGAGCAGTTCGTCCGGGCCATGCACGCCGCCGCCGAGGACCGGAGCCGGTTCAACATGACGGAGGGCGTGGCCGAGGCCGTCTTCGACCTCCTCGACACCGACGGCGACGACCGGATCAGCACGGCCGAGTTCCTCCGCTACGCGGAGGTCCTGGGGACGGAGGCCACCGAGGCCGCGGACCGGTTCGCCAGTCTGGACCCCAACGGTGACGGGTTCATCAACCGCGAGGAGTTCGTCCTGTCGTCCCGCGAGTACCTCTTCGGCGACGACCCGCGCTCGCCGGGCGGATTCGTCTTCGGCGTGCTCTGACCGAACACGGGCGGCGGGGGACGGGGATCCCCGCCGCCCGGTCCCCGGCGGCGGTCACGGGTGCCGGCACCGGCGGGCACCGGCCGCCGCACCGTCAGCCGGGCTCGGGGACGGAGGAGATCAGCGCCGCCAGGCCCTCGGCGTCGAGCAGGTCGGCGGGGCGCACCGTCCTTCCCGCGAGTACGTAGTGGAACGCGGCGTGCACCTCCTCCAGGTCCACCCCGGCCAGGTCGGCCCAGGCCAGCCTGTAGGCGGCCAGCTGCACGCCCACGGCCCGGCGCTCCGCGTCGTTGCCGGGCGGGCGCCCCGTCTTCCAGTCCACCACGTCGTGGCGGCCCGTCCCGGCGTCGTGGAACACCGCGTCCATGCGGCCGCGGACGAGCCGGTCCCCGATGACCGTCTCGAACGGCACCTCCACCTCCACGGGGACACGGGACCCCCACTCGCTCTGCTCGAAGCGGCGCTGGAGCTCGGCCAGGTCCTCGTCCTCCCCCGCGGTCTCGTCCGCCGCGCCGGGCAGCTCGTCCAGCAGGGTCGCCCGCTGGCCGAACCGCTGCTCCAGCCACGCGTGGAAGGCGGTGCCCCGCCGGGTGTGCGGCGCGGGCGGGCGGGGCAGCGGGCGGCGGATCTGCCGGGCCAGGGCGGAGGGGTCCCTGGCCAGCCACACCATGGAGGACACCGACAGGTGCCCCGGGAGCTCCACCTGGACGGGTCCGCCGCCCGATCCGGCGGCCTCGGACCGGCGGTGGGCCAGCAGCAGTTCGGTGTCGCGCTCCCAGCCCTGGAGGCGGCGGCGCAGCCCCGTGGGAGGGGCCTGTCCCGCCGGGGCTGGCTCTCCGGCGAGCAGGCGCGCGCGGGCGCGCTCGACCAGGGCCGCCCCCTCCGTGATCTCCGCGTGGCGGGTGGAGGTGCCGGGCGCGTGCGCTGCCGCGCCGTCGGCCGCCCCGGTTCCCTGCGGGCCGTCCCCGGCCGTCGGCGGCCACACGGCGGAGCTCTCCTCGTCGTCGTGGGGGTTGGTCTCGTCCTCCCCCGGTGGCGGGGCCCACCCGGCCACCACCCCGGCTCCGCCCTCGCACGCCTCCCGGATCTCCTCCAGGAACGCCGACGGCCCGCGCGGGGCGGTCCCCTCGCGGCCCCACCAGTGGCCGGTGCACACCAGGGCGAACGAGGCGCGGGTGACGGCGACGTAGGCCAGCCGCCGCTCCTCCATGAGCTGGCGGTCCCGCTCCGCCTGGCGGAACCCGGTGATGGCCTCCTTGTCGACGCCGGTGAGCCGGGGCAGGCTGTCGCGGTCGCCGCGCAGCGGGTAGGGCAGCAGGTGGTCGGCCCCCGCCCAGGCCAGCGCGTCACGCGCCTTGGCGGGGAACAGCGGCGACCGCTTGCCCCCGCTGATCCCGGGCACGACGACGACCGGCCACTGGAGGCCCTTGGCGCCGTGCATGGTCATGAGCTTGACGCTGTCGGAACCGCCGACCCGCTCCCCCGGGGCGAGCCCGCTCTCGTTCTCCTCGGCGGCGTTGAGGTAGCTGAGGAAGCTGCCCAGGGTGGGGTCCTCGCTGTTGCCGACGAAGCGGACGGCGTGGTCCACGAACGCGTCGAGGTCGGCGCGCGCCGACAGCGGGTCACGGCCGGTGCGGGAGCCCACCTCGATGTCCAGACCGAGCATCCGCTCGACCTCGGTGACCAGGTCGGGGAGCGGCTGGCCGACGAGCTTGCGCAGGCCGCGCAGCTCCTCGGCGAGGCGGCCCAACCGCTCGTGGGCGGCAGCGGAGTAGTTCTCGGCGGCGCCGGGGTCGTCCACGGCGTCCACCAGGCTGCCGCTCTCGGCGGTCAGGTCCAGCACGGTGCGGCGCAGGATGTCGTCGCCCTCCCCGCCGGCGGACGCCTCCGACGCGGCTCCCCCCTCCTCACCCGGGCCGGGCGAGGTCAGGTCGCGCCGGGTGTGGCGGGCCAGTTCGGTGGCCCTGGCGCCCAGCGCGGCCAGGTCGCGGGGGCCCAGGCGCCAGCGCGGACCGGTGAGCAGCCGTGCGAGCTCGTTCCCGGCGGAGGCGTCGTGGACCACGCGCAGGGTGGCGATGATGTCGCGGACCTCGGGCACCATCATGAGGCCGCCCAGGCCGACGACCTCCACCGGGATACCGCGCGCCTCCAGTGCCTCGCGCAGCGGCGGGAACTGGGACCGCTTGCGGCACAGCACGGCCACGTCGCCGGGGCCGACCCCGCCGTCCTCGGCACCGCCCGACTCGCCCTCGGGCCAGGGCAGGGAGTCGGGTGCGGTCAGGGCGCCGCCGGGCTGGTCGGGCGCGGCGTGGACCAGGCGGTGCACCTGGTCGGCGATCCAGGCGGCCTCCCCGGCCTCGGTGGGGAACAGCGCCGTCAGGGCGGTGCCCCGTCCGCGCCGGGCCGGTCCGGGGTGCAGGACGGGGACGTCTCGGGCCTCGGCGCGCAGCTCCTCGGAGATCCGCTCGGCCACCTCCAGGACGCGCTCACCGTTGCGGAAGCTGGTGGAGAGCCGGCGCACGGCCGCCGGCCTGCCGGGGGCCGCCGGGAAGTCGGTGGGGAACCGCGTGAGGTTGGCCGCGATGGCGCCGCGCCAGCCGTAGATGGACTGGCAGGGGTCGCCGACCGCGGTCACCGGGTGGCCGTCGCCGAACAGCGAGCGCAGCAGGACCAGCTGGGCGTGGCTGGTGTCCTGGTACTCGTCGAGCAGGACCACCCTGTACCGGCCGCGCTCGATGAGCCCGACCTCCGGGTGGTGTTCGGCGATGCGGGCGGCCAGCGCCATCTGGTCACCGAAGTCCATGGCCTCGCGCGCGTGCTTGGCGTGGTTGTAGCGGTCCACCAGCGGCAGGAGCTGTTCGCGTCGGCGCTGGGCGGCGACCAGGTCGCGGGTCTCCTTGGTGGCCTTGCGGGTCATGCCGTCCACACCCGCCTGGATCCACCGGCCGATGCCGCGCACCTGGTCGGTGGTGGTGAGGTGGTCGGCGATCTCCCCGGACAGGTGCAGGACCCGCTGGGTGACGGTGTCGGCCCCCACGGTCACCAGGTCCATGGGGCCGTCGTACTCGCCGACGACCCTGGCGGCGATCTGCCAGGACTGGCCCTGGCTGAGCAGCCTGGACGTGGGCTCGACGGCCTCGCGCAGGGCGTGGTCGGAGACGATGCGCCCGGCGTAGGCGTTGTAGGTGGACACGGTGGGCTCGCCGTCGAGCAGCTCCTCGGGGAACTGCTCGGTGGCGCGCAGCTGCTCCAGCCTCCTGCGCACCCGCTCCGCCAGCTCCGCGGTGGCCTTGCGGGTGAAGGTCAGGCCGAGGATCTGTTCGGGACGCAGGTGGCCGTTGGCGACGAGCCACACCACGCGCGAGGCCATCGTCTCGCTCTTGCCCGAACCGGCACCGGCGATGACCACGCCCGGTTCCAGCGGCGCGGAGATGACCTGCGACTGCTCCGCGGTGGGCTCGGGCTGTCCGAGGAGCCTGGAGAGTTCGGCGGGGCTCAGGCGGGGAGGGGGCGGGGGTTCCGGTGGGGGCTCGGGGGAAAGGGGATGGGGTTCAGACATGTCTGCCCTCGTCCTGCACCGGGCAGCAGGCGCGCACGGCGCACGCGTTGCAGCCCTTGTTACGGATGGCGGTGAACCGTGAGCCGCCCATGCCGCCGGCGACGTCGAGCACCAGGTCCTGGGCCCAGCGGGGGTCGGGGTCCTCCCCCAGCGCCGGCTGCGGCTGTTCACGCGCCTTGTTGGCCAGTGCGGCCCCGCCCACCTGGACGAGCGAGGCCCCGCCGGGTTCGGCCAGTCCGAGCTTGGCGAACGCGCCCTTGAGCACGGCCATCTGGTAGACGCCGAGCTGGGGGTGGCGTGCCAGGTCCTCGGCCTTGGCGCGACCGGTCTTGATGTCCACGACCACGGCGCGGCCCTCGCCGTCGCGTTCGAGGCGGTCCACCCGGCCGGTGATCTCGATGCCGCCCACCTCGACCTTGAACCCCTCCTCGGTGACCACGAGGTCGCGGTCGTTGGCGGAGTCCCAGGAGATGAGCTTGCGGACCATCTCGTCCGCGCGCCCGCGCTGCTGGGCGGCCTGCCAGGGGCCGCCGAAGTCCAGGTCGGCCCAGATCTCGTCCATTCGTCCCCCGATCTCGTCGGCGCTGCTGCCCTGGGCGACCAGAACCGCGACGGCGTGCACGACGGTTCCCAGCGCCGACGCGGAGTCGCCGGAGGAGGCCCCGGCGGCGCGTTCGAGGAGCCAGCGCAACTGGCAGTTGGTGAAACTCTCCACCTGGGACGGCGAGACGCGGATCGTGTCGTCCTCCCCGGCCAGGGGCCGGTCGTCGCTGAAGGGGGTGAGCGCGTACCACTCCGACGGGTCGGCGCCGCGTACTCCCTCCTCGGCGAGGCGGGCCAGGTGGTCGGCGGCGGCCGTCCGGAGCGGGTCGGGGGCCGAGGCGTCGGTGACCACCGAGCGCAGGTCGGCGACGAGCGCGGGCAGGGACAGCCAGCGGCGGCCCGTTCCGACGGGCTCGGGTTCGCCGGCGCCCATCTCGTTGAGGAACCGGGAGGGGCGCTCGTCGGCCTCCTCACCGCCCACCGCGGTCACCACGAGGGTACGGCGGGCGCGGGTGAGGGCGACGTAGAACAGGCGGCGCTCCTCGTCCATGAGCTTGGAGGCCATGGCGGCGCCCGAGGAGTCGGCGGCGTGCACCTCGGCGTCGACCAGCTCCTCCACGCCGAGGAGGGACCCGCGCAGGCGCAGGTCGGGCCAGTCGCCCTCCTGGACGCCGGCGACCACGACCAGCCCCCACTCCAGGCCCTTGGAGCGGTGGGCGGTGAGGATGCGCACGGCCTCGCCCTCGGGGGCGCGTTCGGCGAGGCTGTCACCGGGGATCTCCTGGGCTGCGAGGTCCTCCAGGAACCCGGCGGGGCTGCCGGGGGGCAGCCGGTCGCAGTAGCGGGCGGCGCTCTCGAACAGGGCCACCACGGCGTCGAGGTCGCGGTCGGCCCCGGCGCCCCGGCGCCCCCCGGCCAGGCTCGCGCGGAGCAGCCGGTCGGCGAGCCCGCTGTCACGCCACAGCTCCCAGAGCACCTGTTCCGCGTCGGATCCCCTGGCGGTCAGGTCGCGGACGGTCCTCAGGGCGCGGGCCACGCGTTCGGCGGGTGCGGCGACGTCGGAGGCGATCAGGGCGAGGTCGGCGGGGTCGCGCAGGACGTCCACGAGCAGGCTCGCGGCGGGCCGGTAGGACCCGTCGCCCTCGTGGGCGCGGTCGAGGTCCAGGCGGCGCAGCGCCCGGACGAGCCTGCGCAACCGCACCGTGTCGGCCTCGCCGAAGGGCCCGGTGAGGAGTTCCCGGGCGGAGTCCTCGTCGAGCAGGTCCGGGGACAGGCCGTAACGGATCAGCGCGAGCAGGGGCCGCACGAGGGGCTCGGCGGCCACGGGCAGGTCGTCCGCGCCGACCGCGACGGGGACGGACGCGGCGGTCAGCGCGCGCCGCAGGACGGGCAGCTGGCGGGTGGACGAGCGCACGAGCACGGCCATGTCCGACCAGGGGACGCCGTCCACCAGGTGGGCACGGCGGAGGGTGTCGGCGATGACGGCCGCCTCCTGGGTGGGGCTGTCGGCCGTCATCACGCGGACCTCGCCGTCGGGGACGCCCGGGGCCGGGACCAGGTTGCGGTGCTCGTTGACGTGGCCGCGCGCGGACGTCACCGCGGGAAGGCGCCGGGTCAGGGCGCGGGAGGCGGCCAGGAGGGCGGTACCGCTGCGCCGGCACGTGCGCAGGGCCACCACGGGCGCCTCGGTGCGCCGGGTGGTCGTGAAGCGCCGCGGGAAGTCGAGGATGTTGTGGACCTCGGCGCCGCGGAAGGCGTAGATGGACTGGTCCGGGTCGCCGACCGCGACGAGGTCGCGGCCGTCCCCGGCCAGTGCTCGCAGGAGTTCCTCCTGCGCGGGGTCGGTGTCCTGGTACTCGTCCACGAACACCACCTCGTGGGCGGAGCGCTCGCGTTCCTGGATCGCGGGGTCGGAGAGCATGTTCGCGGCGACCCTGACCAGCTCGGCGTAGTTGAGGGTGGGGACGGGGGCGATGTCGAACCGTCCCGTGTAGCGGTCCAGGAAACCGGCGGCGGCCACCCAGTCGTCGCGGCCGCGCTCACGGCCCAGGCGCTCCAGCTCGGCGGGGCCCAGCCCGCGCTCCTGGGCGCGCATGAGGAAGTCGCGCAGCTCCTCGGCGTACCCCCGGGTCTCCAGCGCCGGGCGCAGGCGTTCCGGCCACTCCCGCGCTCCGTCCGCGGCCTCTCCCGCCAGCAGCTCGCGGACCTCCATCAGCTGTTCGGGACCCGACAGCAGGCGCGGCGGCAGGTCGCCCGCCCGCTGGAACTCGCGCCGGATCAGCGCGTAGGCGTAGCTGTGGAAGGTCAGGGCCAGCGGTTCGCGGGTGGTGCGGCGCAGCCTCGCGGTGATGCGTTCCCGCAGTTCCTGGGCGGCCTTGCGGCTGAAGGTGAGCACGAGGATGCGCGAGGGGTCGACGCCGCGGTTGTCGATGCGGTCGACGACGGCCTCGACGATCGTGGTGGTCTTGCCCGTGCCGGGCCCGGCGAGGACCAGGAGGGGTCCGCCCGCGTGGTCGACCACGCGCTGCTGGTTCTCGTCCAGCACCGGCGGCGGCAGCACCTGGTTGGCGCGCCGCACGAGTCGGTACGGAGATGGGTTCACGTCACCAGTTCACCAGAAGGCGGCGACCTTCTCGGACGCCTCCCAGGCTTCCAACCAGCTCCTCAATCCCCGGATCCGCCGTCCCAACGGGCTTTGCGCATGTCCACCCGGTCGTTCCCGGGACGCATGGGGGTGCTCTCGGCCGCGTAGTGGGAAAGAGCACGTACCTCGTGGCCGGACGCGGGACGCCCGTCGGAGCGCACCACCCGCCACCAGGGCACCGCACCGCCCCACGCGGACATGACCGAGCCGACCTGGCGGGGGCCTCCCCGCCCGACGTACTCGGCGATGTCGCCGTAGGCCATCACCCGTCCCGGCGGGATCCGCTCGACCAGCCCGAGGACCTCCTCGGCGTAGTCGTCCGGCCCGCCCTCCTCGTCCGCGAACACCCCCGCAGCCTATCCAGCACGCGGCGGGGGCCGCCCCCGCTGTCCGGCGGGAACGGCCCCCGCGGTGCGGCGGCGGCGCGGTCGGGTCAGCTCGGGACCTCGTTGACGTGCGCGCTCCAGGCGAGGTCGGGGTCGCGACGGCGGGCCCGGTCGGCCTGCACCAGACCGAACACCCCCAGCAGGGCGATGCCCCCGCCGATGACCCACGCGGTCCAGGCGGCCGCGGGCAGGTGCGTGAAGGCGAGCAGCCAGGGCATCGCGAACACCAGTACGCCGATCGCGAGGATGCCCAACTCGCTCGACAGGGCGCCCGGGCGGGTGAGGGAGAACGAGGCCCCCACGACGACGCCCAGCCCGAGGACGAACATCGCTCCCCCGCTGAACCCGTACATCCCGTGCCAGAGCCAGCTCACTCCCAGGGCCAGACCGGCGACCACCGCCACCCAGTCCGCCCGGCGTCCCTTCTCTCGCATAGCGCCACCTCCCAAGCAGCAGGGCCGTCCCGGGGATCGGCCGACGGCCTCGGGAGTCTTGTACCCACTCCCCTTCCGGGGAACGCGAACGGCGCCGGGTACCGCACCCGGCGCCGTTTCGCGGGGTCTCCCCCCGGCCGCTAGTACGCGGGCAGGCTGGGGTCGACCTGGTTGACCCAGGCCAGGACACCGCCGCCGACGTGCACGGCGTCGGAGAACCCGGCCGCGTGCACCGCCGCGAGGGCCTCGGCCGAGCGCACGCCCGACTTGCAGTGCAAGACGATGCGCTTGTCCTGCGGCAGCTTCTCGAACGCCTTCCCGTTGAGGAACTCGCCCTTCGGGATGAGGGTCGCGGTCGGGATGCTGACGATCTCGTACTCGTTCTTCTCGCGGACGTCCACGAGGAAGATGTCCTCGGCCTTGGTGTCCAGGAGCTCCTTGAGCTCGGGTGCGGTGATCGTCGAGCCGGCGGCGGCCTCGGTGGCCTCCTCCGACACGGCGCCGCAGAACGCCTCGTAGTCGATCAGCTCGGTGATCGGCTCGGTGTCCGGGTCCTTGCGGACCTTGACCTCGCGCCAGGTCATCTCGAGGGCGTCGAAGATGAGCAGGCGGCCGACCAGCGGGTCACCGATGCCGGTGATCAGCTTGATGGCCTCGTTCACCATGACGGCGCCGATGGAGGCGCACAGCACGCCGAGGACGCCGCCCTCGGCGCAGGACGGCACCATGCCGGGCGGCGGGGGCTCGGGGTACAGGTCGCGGTACTGGGGCCCGTGCTCGTTCCAGAAGACGCTGACCTGGCCGTCGAAACGGTAGATGGAACCCCACACGTACGGCTTGTCCAGCAGTACGGCGGCGTCGTTGACCAGGTAGCGGGTCGCGAAGTTGTCGGTCCCGTCCAGGATCAGGTCGTAGGGGGCGAAGATCTCCAACGCGTTGTCCGACTCCAGGCGGTCCTGGTGCAGGATGACCTCGACGTTGGGGTTCACCTCCTTGATGCTGTCCCGGGCGGACTCGGCCTTGGGGCGGCCGACGTCACTCTGCCCGTGGATGACCTGGCGCTGGAGGTTGGACTCGTCCACGACGTCGAAGTCGATGATGCCGAGCGTGCCCACGCCCGCGGCGGCCAGGTAGAGCAGCGCCGGGGAGCCCAGGCCGCCCGCGCCGACGACCAGCACCTTGGCGTTCTTCAGGCGCTTCTGCCCGTCCATGCCCACGTCGGGGATGATCAGGTGGCGCGAGTAGCGGCGCACCTCGTCCACGGTCAGCTCGTCAGCTGGTTCCACCAGCGGCGGCAGCGACACGGTGACTCCTCATGTCTGTTCATGGTGCTTCGACCGCCCGTACCGGAACCGGCAGAGGGCGCGGGGGCGAAGCGTGCTTGCACTTATACCCAACCTAACGGGTGGGGTTTTCCATTCCCACCGCGGGGAGGCGTGGGACATGACACCCGTGCGACCTCCCCGTACAGCACCAACCGGCGCGGCCCGCGAGTTCATCCCGAGCGGTCCCGTGTGCCGCGCGAACCGGCGGGTAGTGTCGCCTATACGTTCAGCGACGACGTGGGGAGTACCCCGTGACATCAGAGAGCAGTCCCGTCGGCGGACACCCGGTACCCGGTGGGGACCCGGAGGCGGAGGTACCCGAGGCCGACGCGGCCGAGCAGCGCGCGACGGCGGGTGGCGACGACGGCTGGGACGCCCCCTCCGAGGAGAGCTTCGACGAGGCCGACGAGGCCGACGTGGTGGAGCAGTCCTTCGAGGTCGGCACCGACGACGACGAGCGAAGGTGACCCCCGCCCGCGGTTCGGGGCCGGTTCCGGCCCCGTCCGCCGGGGCTGCGGCGCCGTGACCGGGCCCTCGGCCCCCGCGTCCGCCCGCACGGAAGCTACGCGGGAGTAAGATGGGGCGAAAGCTGTACGACGCGCCATCGATCGGCAGCGTCCGGCAGTACTAGCCACGCAGATGTTCGAACATGGCGCGCATCTGCCATGCCGAGTTCGGAGGGTGTGGGTGTGACAGCTCCTTCAGACGCCCGCGCCCGGGGCACCCGCTTGCCCCGGGTCAGGCGGCGCCGCCAACTCCTGTCCGCAGCACAGGAGGTCTTCGTCGCCCGCGGCTACCACGCGGCGGCGATGGACGAGATCGCCGACCGCGCAGGTGTCAGCAAGCCAGTGCTCTACCAGCACTTCCCCGGGAAGCTGGAGCTGTACCTGGCCCTGCTCGAAGAGCACTCGGAGGCGCTGGTCGAGAAGCAGCGCGAGGCCTTGGAGAGCACCGACGACAACCACCAGCGGGTCGCGGCCAGCTTCCAGGCCTACTTCGACTTCGTCGCGGGCGACGGCGAGGCCTTCCGGCTGGTCTTCGAGTCCGACCTGCGCAACCTTCCCGCTGTGCGGGAGAAGACCGAGCAGACGTTCCAGCGCTGCGCCGAACTCATCGGCGCGGTGATCCGGCAGGACACCAGCATCTCCGACGAGGAGGCGCACCTGCTGAGCATCGGCCTGGTCGGCATGGCCGAGACCAGCGCCCGGTACTGGCTCAACAACCACGGGGCCGTCCCCAAGGACGCCGCCGAGCAGCTCGTGGCCCGGCTGGCCTGGCGCGGTATAAGCGGCTGGGACCTCCAGCGCAGGGCCGACGAACAGGACTCCTAGGACACGCTTCCCGCTCCGGGGACCGGCCCTGCGGCCGTCCGGACACAGGAACACGGGCCCCCGGGTGCGCACCGCGCACGGGGGCCCTCCGCTGTGGCGGAACCGGTCGCCCCGGCGGCGTCTTCCCCCGCCCGGGCAGTCCCCTCCCCCTTTTTCGCAAGGAATTCACCAAGAAAAGGCAATCCCCTCACCTGATGTCTGACAAGCGGTTCAATTCCATTTCGCCGGGTATCGCCGGAATGAGAAGTAACTGGCTTCTCTTCGCGGAATCCGCCCGGACCTCATTCGGGTCATGGGCGGAGTGAGCGATTTGGGGGTGAAGACGTTATGGACACGGGTCAGGGCCTGATGACGGCCTGGCAGGCGGTGGCGGGTTTCGTTCCGCTGCTGATCGGCTTCCTCGCGATCCTGGTTCTGGGCTGGCTCATCGCCTGGTTGGTGGGCAAGGGGGTCGCCAAGGGCCTGCACGGCGTCGGACTGGACCGCGCGCTGCACCGTGGGGGTGTGGGCGAGTACTTCGAGCGCAGCCGCTGGACCGCCAGCGAGCTGTGCGGAAAGATCATCTACTACGTCGGACTGCTGTTCGTGTTCACGCTCGCGTTCAGCGTCTTCGGTCCGAACCCGATCAGCACGCTGCTCAACGACGTCATCGCCTGGATCCCGCGCGGCATCGTGGCCCTGGTGATCGTCGTGGTCGCCGCCATGATCGCCAAGGCGGTCCGCGACCTCGTCTCGGGCGCGCTGAGCGGCCTTTCCTACGGGCGGTTCCTGGCCAACGTGGCAGGGGTGTTCATCCTGGCCCTCGGTGTCATCGCGGCGCTGAACCAGATGGGCGTCGCCGTGAGCGTGACCCTGCCGGTCCTGATCGCGGTCCTTGCCACCATCGGCGGCATCCTCATCGTCGGTGTCGGCGGCGGCATGATCGAGCCGATGCGCTCGCGCTGGTCCCGCTGGCTCGACGTGGCCGAGCGCGAGACGAGCCGCCTCGGCGGCCAGGGCGAGGAGAGCTACCGGGCCGGCCGGGAGGCCGCGATGAACGGTCCCGCCACCGCCGGGCGCAGGGAGGGCGCGTCGGCGTCGACCTCGGCACCGTCCACCCGCCCCGGAACGGGCAGTGGGCCGACCTCGTGACGGATCACTCCGCGAGTCCCTGAGACCGCGGACAGCAGAGGAGGGCGGGGCCGGACGGCCCCGCCCTCGTCGTGCACGCCGTACCCGGCCCGGACGGCCCTCAGAGGAACTCGGAGTCGCGCAGCTCCAGGCGCGCCAGGTGCTCGATCCGCCGGACGGCGAGGACGACGGAGGCGATGATCGGCAGGAAAGCCAGCCAGAAGGCCAGGTTCCCCGGTCCGGTGAAGACCATCGACACCAGTGCGACGACGATGATCAGTGCGAACAGCGCGAAGTCGACGCGGTCCTGCTGGATCAGGACGCCGACCGGTGGGCGCGCAGCCCCATGTCGACCGCTCCTCATTCGCATTCCTTTCTCGCGGCTCTGCGGGCCGCTCCGCCAGTTACGGCGTCCACCGGTCCGCTCCCGGACCGGCGTAACGCCGTGAATCCCACGTTGCATTCCGCAGTGCCCTGGTTCGACCACGGTGCGCCGGACCGCTCACGGCCGCCGGAAGTGGCCTGATGCTTTTCAGCGTACGCCCGGCGGCGTGTTTTCGCCGGAGAACCGGAAGGGCACATGCCCACGGAGGACCTCGCGTCGTGGGTCACACCCGTCTGCGGACGTCACCAACCTAGCGGACGAAACCACGGTCCTTGGCCAGTCGGCAGATCGCGAGAATGCGGAGGGTCTCCCAGTCGTATTCGACGGCCTCGGAGTCCCAACCCCTTTCGAGGCAGCCGTCGAGGAAGCCGTGGAGGTAGGTGCCGAGGGTGCGCGCGTTGAGCCCGCTGCCCGAGGAGGTGATTCCTTCGCACACCTGTGCGGAGTGCTGGTCCAGCTCAGAGCACATCCAGGGGTCGACCGGCCCGTCCAGGGGGCCGATCCTGTGAAAGTCACGGGTGAGTCCGGCCAGCGGATGGCGCACGGAGGTCCCACGGGGCATGGAAGTACCTATTCGCGTGGTCAGGAGACGGGAAACTTCAACGAGTTTACGTGCCTTCACCAACGAATCGTCACGAAAGTGTTGGATATTACCCCCGCTTGACCAAGAGCGCCCCTGGTACGGGTCAAGCCGCGCCGGGGTCCGCCTCCGTGCGGGGCGGGCTCAGGCGGACAGGCCCATCGCGTCGAGGCGCGCCTTGTGGCGGTCGGTGAGGGAGGCGAACATGCGGCTCACGGCGGCCAGGTCGCCGAGCCCGGTGGCGTCCGCGGACCTCTGGGGGTCCTCCGCCAGGAGCGCGGCCAGCCGCGGGCGGCTCACCGCCACGTGCTGCGCCTGGCTGAGCGCCTCGCCGACCAGGCGGCGGGCCCACAGGGACAGCCGCCCGGCCAGTGTGGGGTCCTCCGCCACGGCGGCGCGCACCGCCCCGGCCACGAACTCGGCCCGTCCCGTCTCGGCGAGCACGCCCTCGACCAGGACCGCGGTCTCCTCGTCGGCGAGAGCCGCGACCTTGCGGTAGAAGTCACCCGCGATGCCGTCGCCGACGTAGGTCTTGACCAGGCTCTCCAGCCAGCTCTGCGCCTCCGTGCGCTCGTGCCAGGCGTCCAGCGGCGCCACGAACGGCTCCATGGCCTCCTCGGGGACGAACCCCAGCTCCTCCAGGCGGTCCCGGAGGGTCTGGTAGTGCGCCTGTTCGGCGGCGGCCAGGGCGGCCAACTGGCCCTTGCTGCGCAGCGACGGGGCGAGGCCGGCGTCGTCCGCGAGACGGAAGAAGGAACCGAGCTCCGCGTAGGCGAGCAGCCCGAGCAGGTCGATCACGCCGGGGTCGGCAGAGGGGCCTTTGGTCATGCCCGCCAGAGTAGCGCCCGGTCGCGGACACGCCGAACCCGGGGAGCGCGGGGAGCGCGCGGGGACTAAACGGCTCGTCGGCACGGTTGCACACGCTGGGAGCGGGTACGGTCCCAGCCGTCCACAACCGGAGTGAACTGCTATGTCCACCCGGCGCGTCACCAGCTAGACTCTGCGTGATGACCGGCGCGTGCGGCCGACCCGAGGCTCTCCTCACACACGGGGATGCTCCCGCGCATCGGCGTCGCGCAGGCGGCGCCCACCCAGGCGCGGACCCGCACCACCACGTGGTCGCGGGGCCCGCGCGAGGAAAACGACGAACCACGGATGTTCCCGTCCACGCGGGGACGGTCCTTGATCCGCGGCGGGGAACCCCCCACGCCGCACGGATCACGCAGGCAGCGCCACCGCGCCGTTACGGCCGCGGTGAGCCGCGCCCATCGCGGCGGCCACGAGCCGACCGCGACCGCATCCCGCCGCGGCCACGTCAATGTTGCGGCCCGCCAAGATGGAGGCTTGAGCCCTGAGCACCACAGAAGTCACGACCAAACCCAAGACGACCTTCCGCGATCTGGGGGTGAGCACGGAACTCGCCGACGCCCTGGAAGCGGAGGGGATCACCGAGCCCTTCCCCATCCAGGAGCTCGCCCTGCCGATCGCGCTGCACGGCAGCGACATCATCGGACAGGCCCGTACCGGTACCGGTAAGACCCTGGCCTTCGGCCTCCCGCTGCTCCAGCGGGCGCAGAAGGCACCCGGCACCTCCAAGCGTCCCCGCGCCCTCGTGGTGGTCCCGACCCGCGAGCTGGCCATCCAGGTCGCCGCGGACCTGACGACCGCGAGCAAGCGCAGCGGCGGCCGTGTGCTGACCGTCTACGGCGGACGTTCCTACGAACCCCAGGTCAACGGGCTCAAGGAGGGCACCGACGTCGTCGTCGGCACCCCGGGCCGCCTGCTCGACCTGGAGAACCAGAAGCACCTGCGTTTGGACGAGGTGTCCGCGGTGGTCCTGGACGAGGCCGACAAGATGCTCGACCTCGGCTTCCTGCCCGACATCGAGCGCATCCTCACCAAGATCCCCGTCGAGCGCCAGGTGATGCTCTTCTCGGCCACCATGCCGAGCGAGATCGTCTCCCTGTCCCGCAAGTACCTGCGCCAGCCGACGCACGTCCGCGCGGGGGACGACAACGAGATCGACGGCTCCGCGATCACCGGGCAGATCACGCAGCACGCGCTGCGCACCCACCAGATGGACAAGATCGAGATGCTCGCCCGCCTGATCCAGGCGGAGGACCACGGCCAGAGCATGGTGTTCTGCCAGACCAAGCGGGCCTGCGACCGGGTGGCCACCGAGCTCAAGACGCGCGGGTTCGCCGTCGCGGCCGTGCACGGCGACCTGGGCCAGAGCCAGCGCGAGCGGGCTCTGCGGGCCTTCCGCAACGGCAAGATCAACATCCTGGTCGCCACCGACGTGGCCGCCCGCGGGCTCGACGTGGACGACGTCACGCACGTCGTCAACTACGAGACCCCCGAGGACGAGAAGACCTACACGCACCGCATCGGCCGCACCGGCCGGGCCGGGCGCAGCGGTACCGCGGTCACCTTCGTGGACTGGCAGGAGATGCCGCGCTGGAAGCTGATCAACGCTGCCCTCGACCTGCCGTTCGCCGAGCCGGAGGAGACCTACTCCACCTCGCCGCACTTCTTCGAGGCGCTGCGGATCCCCGCCGGGACCAAGGGCAAGTTGGCCGCCGACAAGCGCGCCGACCACGCCGGCCTGGAGGCCGAGGAGGTCGAGGACATCGGTGACACCGGCGTTCCGCGGGGCGACCGGGGCGGCCGACGTGACCACGAGGGCGGACGGGACCGCGGAGCCGGCGCCCGGGCCGAGAGCGGGAGCGGACGCAACCGCGGCCGTTCGCGCCGCCGCACCCGCGGCGGACCGGAATCGGCTCCGGCCGAGGTGGCCCCGGTCAAGGTGGAGACCCCCGCGCCGGCACAGGCGGAGGCCCCCCGCGACAGCGCCAGGACCACCGACGAGGGCGCCCCCAGGGTCCGGCGCCGCCGCCGCACCCGCGGCGGAACCGGAACCACGCAGCGGGATCCCGAGAACACCTGACCCCTCCGCCGTGCGGCGCCCGCGAGGGTGGGCGCCACGGCGAGCGCACGACGTGCGGGCACCGCGTCTCCCCGCGGTGCCGGTGTCGGTGGCCGCTTCGTCGGCCGCGGCCCGGAACAGTCCGGGCCGGGCCACCGATCGTCTAGGGTGGCCCGACGTGAGTACACCTCAGTTCATCGACCTGCCGCCGGGCGTGCGGCGCGCGGACCTGCCCCTCTCGTACGGTCCCCTCGCCGCCCTCCGTGCGATGCCCACCTCCGGGAGCACCGAGCTGGCTCCCGCTGTCCTGGTGCACGGCTTCACCGGTAGCAAGGAGGACTTCATCGCCCTCCTCCAGAGCCTCGCCCAGGCGGGGCGGGAGGTGGTCGCGATCGACCTGCCCGGCACCTACGAGTCGCCTGGATGGGAGACCCTCCTCGCTCCGCCGGGCGTCCAGGTCCCCGACTACCGCCTGTCCTCCCTCGGCGGAGTGGTGGCCGAGGTCGTCGACCTCGTCGGCGGAAGCGGACAGGCCCATCTGGTGGGGCACTCCTTCGGCGGCTTGGTGGCCCGCGAGACCGCCCTGTCCGGCCTCGCCGACCTCGCCTCGCTGACCCTGCTGTGCAGCGGCCCGGCCGCTCTCGGCGGCCAGGGCGCCGTGCTCGCCCGCAACCTCATCGCCGCGCTCTCCGTCGACCCCACCCCCGAACGGCTCCGTGAGCTGTGGGACGAACGCTTCGACGCGCAGGCGCGCAGCCGCACCCCCGACCCGGTGATACGGGAGTTCCTCCGAGACCGGCTGCTGTCCAGCAGCGCACTGGCCCTGATGCGTACCGCCGAGGACCTGCTGGGCGCCGACGACCGCGTCGACGAGCTCGCCGACCTGAAGATCCCCAAGCTCGTGGTCTACGGGGAGAACGACGACGCGTGGTCCCCGGCCGAGCAGGACGACATGGCCGCGAGGATGGGCGCCCGGCGGCTGGTGGTGCCCGGTGCGGGCCACTCCCCCAACGTGGAGGCGCCCGAGACCACGTCCGGCGTGCTGACCTCGTTCTGGAACGAGACGGAGTCGGTGGGCCGGCGTTGACGCGGTGACCGGAGAGGTTCGCGGCCCCGCCCTCTCAGGTCGGTGCAGCCAGGTCGTGTGCCGCGCCGGAGCACCGGGCAGACCACGGGAACGCGCCGTGGGGCCCGCCCGCGGGGGGGGCGGCCCGGCGGGGGTGACGGCGGGGGAGGCCCCGGTGGGGGAGTTATTTGTTGCCCCCCCC
>NZ_JBHXQY010000022.1:35786-70608 GCF_042716955.1 Nocardiopsis sp. NPDC058631
GGTCCGGTCGGGTCAGACCCAGGAGTCGAAGTTCTTGCTCTCCGCGCCCGACGTGGTGGACGGACCGCGGTCCGGCAGGATGCGGGTGTCCGGCGGAAGCGACAGCAGGGCTTCACCGATGGACGCGAGCTGCGTGGTGTAGTCGATGTAGGTGTTGCCGACCATGCCGGGCTCACCCTTGCGCAGGGTGTCACCGCCGAAGACGACGCCCAGCTCGCTGAAGTAGTAGCCGACGCTGCCGGAGGAGGTGCCGGGCAGCGCCAGGACCTCGATGTGCAGGTCGCCGATGTCGAGGGCGCCCTGGCCCTCCACCTCGATCTCGGGCCGGTGCTCGGCTCCGTGGTGGCGCCGCCAGGCGCGCATCTCGCGGGGGTGCAGCGCGATGTCGGCCTCCGCCTCCTCGGCGACCTTGATGGCCGACTCGATGTGGGGGCTGTAGGCGTTGGTGCAGGCCACGAGGTAGACCTCGCGGTCGCCGACGGCCTCCAGGATGGCCTCGGCGTCGAAGCCGGGGTCGATGACGACGACGCCGTCGTCGTCCGCCCTCACGATCCAGGTGTTGCTGACGACGTCGAACTTCTCCTCGTCGAACTCGAAGACGCCGATGCTGCGCACGCGGGTGATGCCGTCGGAGTCGGGGCCGGTCACCCCGGCCTCCTCGGTCTCGTCGGCGAACAGCCCGACGGGCTCCACCGTCTTGTCCGCATCCGCGTCGGAGTCGGAGATTTCGTCGGCGTCGGGGTCCGCCTCCGCGGCGTCGGAGACCGCGTCGGCCTCCTCCTCACCGTCGGCGGCGTCGGCCTGCTCGTCGGCTGCTGCCTCGGCACTCTCCGCCTCGCCGGAGTCCTTGTCGGAGCCGCCGGCCGGGTCGGAGCCCTTGTCCTCGGCCTGCACGACCTCGTCCCTCTCCTCGGACGGGGTCGCCCCGACCGTGCCGGAGCCGGCCTCCACGGCCTCGTCCTTGTCGTCCACCGCGACCTCCGCAGCGGAATCGGGGGCCTCCGGGCCGTCCTGCTTCTTCGGCTTCCGCTTCCAGAACACGGTGTCAGACCTTTCGGTTTCGTCCAGGTACAGGTAGTTCTGCTGCGACCATTGTCGCGCTCCCGCGCAGTGGTCGGTACCGTACCGGACACCAGAGGGCGACACGCTGGTCACCCCTTGATAAGGGGGACCCCCGTCGCCGGTGCCACGAGTTCGTCGAAGGCCTCGGGGTCGGTGGTGTTGCGTCCGAGCCGGTGCCCGGTGAGGCTTCCGTGGTCGTCGCTGGAACCGGTGACCACCACGCCCAGGTCGGCGGCCGCTCCCCGCCAGTACTTGGTCTGCGCACGGTTGTGGGCGGGGTGGTCCGCCTCGATTCCGCCCAGACCCGCCTCGACCATGCGCTCCACGAGGTCCAGGGGGACGGCTCCGTTGAGGGAGCCCTCCGCCCGTGCCGGGTGGGCCAGTGAGCACACCCCGCCCGCGGCCCTGACCAGTCCCACGGCGCGGACGGGGTCGATCGCGTAGCGGGAGGCGTAGGCGGGGCCGCCAGAACCGATCCACCGGTCGAAGGCGTCCTGGACGTCCCGGGCCGCTCCGGCCTCGACGATCGCCCGGGCCAGGTGCGGGCGGCCGATCGTGTTGGCGTCGGCGTACTCCGCCCTGCCGGCGCCCGCGATCTCCAGGACGCGCTCCCAGGTGACGTCCACTCCCTGTTCCCGGAGTTTGCGGACCATCTCCTCCGCCCGGGAGGCCCTGTCGGAACGCACCCGGCGCAGTTCGCCGTCCAGCCCGGGATCGTCGGGGTCGAAGAGGTAGGACACCAGGTGGACGCTGGATCCGGCGTAGGCGCAGGACAGCTCCATCCCCGGGACGAGGGTGAACCCCGGGGGCAGGTGCGCCGCGGCCTCCTCGATCCCCCCGACGGTGTCGTGGTCGGTGAGGGCCAGGACGTCCAGACCCGCGGCGACCGCGTGCCGCACGACGTCGGCGGGGACGTCGGTTCCGTCGGAGACCGAGCTGTGTGAGTGCAGGTCGATACGTGTCACCGGGCGATTGTACGTAAGTCCCGGCCTCCGCGTTCCGGCCGGGTGGGCGCGCATGCCCCCGTTCAGCCCGTTTCGTCCCGGGGTGCGAGGCTCCGGGTGAGGAAGGGGCTCGCCGCCCCGAACGGTGGTTCCGACACCACGCCGCCGTCGTTGATGTCGCGCAGGTCCCGCAGGGAGTTGATCTCGCACATGAGGAGGGCTGTGTCGGCGGAGGCGAAGACGAACCACAGCCAGTGGGCGAGGGCCTCCCCCGCGTACACCGCCCGGTCACGGCCGACGGCCAGGTTCCACAGGGCGACCTCGTGGCCGTCGAACCGCAGTTTGGCGTCGGCCGCGGCGGAGTCGAAGCCGGCGCCGGGGTCGGGGCCCTCCAGGCCGGCGAGGCGTGCGCCGAGCCCGATGCCGGGGTCCTCGGCGACGACGGCGATCTCGCCGACACCACCGAGGGGGTCGGGGCCGGACAGGGCGACGGCGGTCGCGAGCGCCCCGCTGCGTTCGTCCCCGGCCTCGGCGAACCCCGTGACGACCCAGTTGGCGGGCAGCGGCCACGGGGTCCACACCGGGACGCGTGCCTGGGGCAGGAGTGCCTCAAGAGCCGATGTGCCGGGGGTGCGGATCCCCTGGAGCGGGGCGACCGCCCCGTGGACGCCGCACTGCCAGGCGCTGGTCCACAGCCCCGGAGGCTGGACCGCGCGCCCGCATCGAGGACACGAGGGCTCGGGCTTCATGCTCTCCTCTGCCTACCCGGGCACCCCGGACGGAAAACACACCGGGGGCGGGCCGCGTCCGCGACCCGCCCCCGGTGTGTGTGCCCCCGTCGGTCCTACGAGGACTGCTGCTGGCGCTTCTTGTTGGCCGCGGTCCGGCCGCGCTCCTTCTGGTCGAGGACGACCTTGCGGATGCGCACGTGGTCGGGGGTGACCTCGACGCACTCGTCCTCGCGGCAGAACTCCAGGGCCTGCTCCAGGGACAGCCTGCGCGGCGGCACGAGGCGCACCAGCTCGTCACCGGTGGCCGAGCGCATGTTGGTGAGCTTCTTCTCCTTGGTGATGTTGACGTCCATGTCGTCGGAGCGCGAGTTCTCGCCGACGATCATGCCCTCGTACACCTCGGTGGTGGGCTCGACGAACAGCGTGCCGCGCTCCTGGAGGTTGAACATCGCGAAGGGGACGGCGACACCCGCGCGGTCGGCCACCAGGGACCCGTTGGGGCGGGTGCGCAGCTCACCGAACCACGGCTCGACCTTCTCGAAGACGTGGTGGGCGATACCGGTGCCCCGGGTCTCGGTGAGGAACTCGGTGCGGAAGCCGATGAGACCGCGGGAGGGGACCAGCCAGTCCATACGCACCCAGCCGGTGCCGTGGTTGACCATGTTCTCCATGCGGCCCTTGCGGACGCTGAGCAGCTGGGTGATGGCACCCATGTACTCCTCGGGGGCGTCCACGGTGAGGCGCTCGACGGGCTCGTGCACCTTGCCGTCGATGACCCTGGTGACCACCTGCGGCTTGCCGACGGTCAGCTCGTAGCCCTCACGGCGCATCTGCTCGACCAGGATGGCCAGCGCCAGCTCACCGCGGCCCTGCACCTCCCAGGTGTCGGGACGCTCCGTGGGCAGGATGCGCAGGGAGACGTTGCCGACGAGCTCCTTCTCCAGGCGGTCCTTGACCAGGCGGGCCGTGACCTTGGAACCCTTGGTCTTGCCGACCAGCGGCGAGTTGTTGGTGCCGATGGTCATGGAGATCGCGGGCTCGTCCACCGTGATCAGCGGGAGCGGGACCGGGTTCTCCAGGTCGGCGAGGGTCTCACCGATCATGATGTTCTCGATACCGGCGATGGCCGCGATGTCGCCGGGCCCGGCCATCTCGGCGGGCTTGCGCTCCAGGCCGTCGGTCATCAGCAGCTCGGTGATCTTGACCTGCTGGGTGCTGCCGTCGGTGCGGATCCACGCGACCTGCTGGCCCTTGCGCAGTTCGCCCTGCTGCACCCGGACGAGCGCGAGGCGGCCCAGGAAGGGGGACGCGTCCAGGTTGGTGACGTGGGCCTGGAGGGGTGCGCCCGGGACGTACTCCGGGGCCGGGATGGTGTCCAGGATGGTGCTGAACAGCGGGACGAGGTTGTCGTTCTCCGGAACGGTGCCGTTGTCGGGACGCTCCAGGGAGGCCTTGCCGTCGCGGGCGCAGGTGTAGACGATCGGGAACTCGATCTGCGACTCGTCGGCGTCCAGGTCCATGAACAGCTCGTAGGTGTCGTCCACGACCTCGGCGATCCGGCTGTCGGGCCGGTCGACCTTGTTGATGACGAGGATGACGGGGAGCTTGGCCTGGAGGGCCTTGCGGAGCACGAAGCGGGTCTGCGGGAGCGGGCCCTCGCTGGCGTCCACGAGCAGGACGACGCCGTCGACCATGGACAGGCCGCGCTCGACCTCACCGCCGAAGTCGGCGTGGCCGGGGGTGTCGATGATGTTGATGACCACGTCCTCGCCCTCGGGCGTGGTGTAGTGGACGGCCGTGTTCTTCGCGAGAATGGTGATGCCCTTCTCGCGCTCCAAGTCGTTGGAGTCCATCACCCGGTCGTCGACGTCCTGGTTCTCACGGAACACACCGGACTGCCAGAGCATGGCGTCAACGAGGGTCGTCTTGCCGTGGTCCACGTGGGCCACGATGGCGACGTTGCGGAGGTCGCTGCGGCGTGCGGAGCCCTCGACGGGCGTAGCGCTGGACATGGGAAAGTCTCGATCTCCTGGTACTGGGAAGAGACCGCAGGTTGCCACGGCCCGTTGCCAGTTTATGCGGTCAAAGTGGTCTGGTTGGGAAACGTACAGGTCACCCTGGTCACCCCTGACCGCCCGGCACTGGCGCCGGTCACTCCGCGTTCACCGCCCGGACCCTGGTGCCTGTCCGGAGACGATGAGGCGGTGTCGGCCCGTGGAGGATCCGAACGTGCCGCCGCGGGGTCAAGCCTTCAACGCGGTGGGGCGCCGGATGCTTCCCCGAGCCCGTTTCCCTGTCCGGCTCCGACCGCTCGACGGGGCGAGGGCGGCGCCGGGGGTGGTGCTCTCCGGGGCCCGCCAGGGCGCGCCCCGGGCACCGGCTGACGCCGGACACGGGGCCCCGTCGCGGACGGGCCGGTGGGTACAGCCTACGGGTGAGTGGCGGTTCCCGGTGCGAGCAGGGGTGCGATCTCGTCGAGGAAGGGCAGATCCGCGGGCAGCCAGGCGAGAGTGCGCAGGTCGGCGGCGGTGATCCAGCGCAGGGAGAGGTGTTCGAGAGCCGTGGGCTCTCCCCTGAGGAGTTCGACGCGCCAGAGCCGGAGCACGGCGGGCCGGGTGTGGGAACGGCCGGGGGCGGGGAAGCTCGCGTCCCCACCGACCCGGTGGAGGGGCCGGACCGTGACCCCGAGCTCCTCCTCGCACTCGCGGACCACCGCGTCGGCGGAGGTCTCGCCCGGATCGACCTTGCCCCCGGGGAACTCCCACCGGCCCCTCAGTGTCGGAGGGTCGGCTCGCTGCGCCGCCAGTACCCGGCCGTCCCGGATGACGACCGCGCCCACCACGACCAGGGTCTGCTGCTCCACGTGATCCACGCCCGCCAGCCTAGTGAGCCCCGGTGACGGTCCGGGGTCGCGGCCCGCCGCGTTTCCCGGTGCTCACCCGACCGGTGGGGCCGAACGGAGCCGGTGCGCCAGTGCGGTGTACCGGTGCCCGGAGGAGGCGTTGCGGACCGCCTGGGCCAGGGCCCGGCGGGAGCCGACCAGGACGACCAGCTTCTTGGCCCTGGTGACGGCCGTGTAGAGGAGGTTGCGCTGGAGCATCATCCAGGCGCTGGTGGTGACGGGGACGACCACGGCCGGGTACTCGCTGCCCTGGGAGCGGTGCACGGTGATGGCGTAGGCGTGGGCGAGTTCGTCCAGTTCCGCGAAGTCGTAGGCGATCTCCTCCTCCTCGTCCGTGCGCACCGTGATCTCCTGGGCGACCGCGTCGATGCCCTCGACCACGCCGAGCGTCCCGTTGAACACCCCGTTCTCGCCCTTGTCGTAGTTGTTGCGGATCTGCGTGACCTTGTCGCCGACGCGGAAGACGCGTCCGCCGAAACGGCGTTCCGGGACGTGCTCGCCGGCGGGGGTCACCGCGGCCTGGAGCACCGTGTTGAGGTTGACCGACCCCGCGGGCCCGCCCTTCATCGGTGTGAGCACCTGGACGTCCCGGCGCGGGTCGAGGCCGAACCTGCGCGGGATCCGGTTGGCGACCACGTCCACGGTCATCCGGGCGGTGTCCTCGGACTCCTCGCAGGGGAAGAGGAAGAAGTCGGTCATGCCCTCGAACCGCGGCGGTTCCCCGCCGTTGATCCGGTGGGCGTTGGTGATCACGCCGGAGTCCTGGGCCTGCCGGAAGACGTGGGTCAGGCGGACGCTCGGAATGGGCGAGCCCTCGTCCAGGAGGTCCCGGAGCACCTGGCCCGCCCCGACCGACGGCAACTGGTCGACGTCGCCGACGAACAGCAGGTGCGCCCCGGGTGGCACCGCCTTGACGAGCTTGTTGGCCAGGAGCAGGTCCAGCATCGACGCCTCGTCCACGACCAGGAGGTCGCAGTCGAGCGGGTTGTCGCGGTCGAAGGCGGCGTCGCCCCCCGGCCGGAGTTCGAGGAGCCGGTGCACCGTGCGGGCTTCGAGGCCGGTCATCTCGGTGAGTCGCTTGGCGGCCCGACCGGTGGGGGCGGCCAGGATGATCTTGGCGTGCTTGGCCCTGGCGAGGGCGACGATGGAGGCGACCGTGAAGGACTTGCCGCAGCCGGGTCCGCCGGTGAGCACGCACACCTTCTCCGTGAGGGCGAGCCGGACGGCCTCGCGCTGGGCCTCGGCGAGGTCGGCGCTGGTGCGCGTGCGCAGCCAGTCCATGACGACCTCCCAGTCCACACCGGCGAACACGGGGATCCGGTCCACGGGGTGGGCGAGCAGGGAGCGCAGGCCGAAGGTGAGGCCGATCTCGGCGCGGTGCATCGGCAGCAGGTAGACGGCGCGGACGGGTTCGTCCCCGGGCCCGGGGACGGTCTCGCGGACCACGCCCTCGTTGGCGACGAGTTCGGCGACGCACTCGATCACCAGCCCCGCCTCCACCTGGAGGATCTTGACCGCGGCGGAGATGAGCCTCTCCTCGGGCAGATAGCAGTGGCCGTCGCCCGTGGACTCCGAGAGGGTGAACTGGATTCCGGCCATCACCCGCTGCGGGCTGTCGTGCGGGATGCCCACGGCCCGGGCGATGGTGTCGGCGGTCTTGAACCCGATCCCCCACACGTCGGTGGCCAGGCGGTACGGCTCCTTCTGCACCACCTCGACGGAGGCATCGCCGTACTTCTTGTAGATGCGCACGGCCAGGGAGGTGCTGACCTCGACCCCTTGGAGGAAGACCATGACCTCCTTGATGGCCTTCTGCTCCTCCCAGGCATCCGCGATGAGCCTGGTGCGCTTGGGCCCGAGGCCGGGCACCTCGACGAGCCGTTCGGGGCGCTCCTCGATGACCTCCAGCGCCTCGGTCCCGAAGTACTCGACGATGCGCTCGGCCATCTTGGGGCCGATGCCCTTGATCAGACCCGAGCCGAGGTAGCGGCGGATGCCCTGCACCGTGGCGGGCAGGACCGTGGTGTAGTCGTCCACCTGGAACTGCCTGCCGTGCTGGGGGTGGGAGCCCCACCGGCCGTGCATGCGCAGGGCCTCGCCCGGCTGGACGCCCATGAGGGAGCCGACGACGGTGAGGAGGTCGTGGGCGCCCCGTCCCGTGTCGACCTTGGCGACGGTGTACCCGTTGTCCTCGTTGGCGTAGGTGATGCGTTCCAGAACACCCTGCACGACCGCGGGTCGGAAGGTCCCGTCGGACACGTGGTCGTCCCCCTCTCCACCGGACCGGGCCCGGTCACGCCTTCTCCGGTGCCGCCGTGCCCGCCCCTCCGGCGTCCGGCGGCTCCTCGCCGAGCTTGGCGAGCACGCGGTCGCGGTCGACTCTGCGCAGGTTACTCGCCACCAGGACGTAGGAGTGCCTGAGCATCTCCGCGATCTCGTCGTCGGGCACGGTCCCGTCGAGGAGCACGGAGTTCCAGTGCCTCTTGCTCATGTGGTAGCCGGGTGTGACGGCGGGGTACTGCTTCCGCAACTCCAGGGCGAGGCCGGGGTCGCACTTGAGGTTGACCGTGGCCGGGACGTCGTCGTCCCCGCCCTGGTCCGCGCCTCCCATGAGCACGGCGAACATGTGCTGGCCCGCCACCCTGTAGACCGGGGCGCCGGGGCCGAAGGGCTCGCACTCGTCGGTCTCGGGGAGCTCCAGTGCCGCGTCGATGAACTGTTGCGGTGTCATGGCGTCGCCTTCCTCTCGCCCCGACAGTGCCAGAGGGCGACGACGTTCGGGAGTGCCCCGGCCCCACCGCGGACGGCGTGCCACGGAAGGGCGCCGCGTCCCCTGCACCGGCCCGCCGGGAGCTCAGGCGGCGTCCCCGTGCGCAGCGCGTGCTTCCCGGCCCCCGCGGGGGCCGCGGATAGACTCCGGCGCAGCATCCCCTTCCCCCACAGACAAGGGAGCGTCCATGAAGGCGAGAGGCGCGCGCAGGCTCGACCCCCTGGAGCCGGGGGACCCCCGCGAGATCGGCGGGCACAGGGTGCGCGGGCGGATCGGCTCCGGCGGCATGGGCACCGTCTACGCGGCGGACTCCCCCGGCGTGCACGGTTACCTGGCGGTCAAGGTCGTCCACCCGGAGCAGGCCGCCGACCACCGGTTCCGCGAGCGGTTCGCGGTCGAGGCCCGCCTGCTCTCCAGGGTGAACAGCCCCTCGGTGGCCCGGTTCGTGCGCGCCGACGTGGAGGCCGAGCTCCCGTGGCTGATCACCGAGTACGTCGCGGGGCCGACCCTGCGGCACCACGTGGAGCGGTTCGGGCGCCTGCGCAAGGGCATGCTCCTGGGCCTCGCCGTCGGCACCGCCGAGGCGCTGCGGGCCATCCACGCGGCCGGGGTGGTGCACCGCGACCTCAAACCGAGCAACGTGGTGCTCTCCTCCACGGGACCCAAGCTCCTCGACTTCGGCATCGCGCACCCCGTGGAGGACCCGGACCCGACCAAGTGGATCCGGCTGCGGCGGATGCGCCGCGCCTACCGGGACCTGAGGCTGCCCTCACCGGACGCCCTGGCCGACGAGCGGATCGCCGAGCGCGTGGACAGGCTGGGCACGCCCGGATGGGTCAGCCCCGAGCAGTACCAGCGCCAGCCCACGACGCAGAAGGCCGACGTGTTCCTGTGGGGCGCGGTGGTGGCGTTCGCCTCGGTGGCGCACGACCCGTTCGGGAGGGCCGACGCCAAGGAGATGGCCCGGCGGGTGATGTTCGAGGAGCCGGACCTCCAGTACCTGCCGCCCGGCCTGGAGCGCCTGGTGCTCGCCGCGATGTCCAAGGACCCCGACGACAGGCCGGACTCGTCGGAACTGCTGCGGGAGGCGCTCGCCCTGGAGAACCCGGAGGGAGGGGTGCGCGTGCCGGAGGGCGGTGGGGGCACCGCGCCGGGAACGGGTGTCACGGCTGTCCGCCGCCTGCTGGAGCGCCGGTGGACGGAGGTGGCGGTGCGCCCGCCGCAGCCCCCGCGCGAGGGCGCGCGGCTGTTCGGCCGCCCGGTACCGGGCGGGGGGACGGACGGGGCGCCGTGACCGGGGAGGGGTTGGCGGCCCCGCCCCTCACGTCCCACCGGCGACGTGCCCGGTCGGAAGAGGCCCTAGAGGAGCCCGTAGTGGGCGCGGCCCTCGCGGGAGAACATGTGGGCGATCATCGTGACCGCGAAACCCAGCGGGACGACGGCGATCAGGTCGCCGACGACGAGGTTCCAGAGCAGGAGTCCCCCGGCGGCGGTCTGGAAGGCCACGACTCCCCAGAAGACGCCGACGGTGCGGTGGTGGATCCTGCCCGCGAGGAACGTGGACAGCAGCCCGTACACGCCGGTGACGGCGGCCATCGTGACCATCATGGAGCGCATCATCTCGACGCCGACCGCGAGGTCGACGCCCTCCTCGGCGGCGAGCTCGGTCTGCTGCCGCAGGGCGTCGGCCATCGCCTCCTGGGGGACGCTCAGCCCCAGGAGGAACAGGGCGGTCAGGCCGAGACCGCAGGCGCCGCCGATGTACATCAGCGCACGGACGGCCGCGACCTTCCTGGGGAGGGGCGCGTCGGGGCGGAGCGCGTCGAGGTGGGCGCCGAAGTCGGGGAGTCCCCGCTGCGGCGGGACGTCGCCTGCGCCCTGTGTCCCGTTGGGGTCGTACGGGTCCTGGCCAGAGGGAAACACGGACGTCCTCCGAGGGTGTCGAGCGAACTTGCCTCCCCCATGGTAGAGGCGGCGGTCGCGCCGGGTGCGGGATCGGGCCGCCGATTCCCCCGACACGCCCTTTCCGCGGACACGAGGGTCCTCCACCGGCGATGATCGGTGCGGGGGACGTCGCAGGGGACGATACGGCTGGGACGAAACTCCTGACCGGCACCGCAGATTCTACGAATCGTCACCACCGAACACGTGCCCCGTCCTCCCCGCGCCTCTAGGGTGATCAACTCCGGCCCCTATCCGCCACAGGCGGCAGACCCCGCCGATCCCCCGAAGGAGCCCCCGGAACATGTCCAGACTCGTGCGCGCCTCGGCAGCAGTGATGCTGACGAGCGCCTTCGCGGTCCCGCTGCCGCACGCCGCGGCGGAGCCCACCGCACCCGGGGCCTCCCCCGACTTCACGCTGACGATCCTCCACGCCAACGACCCCGAGTCGCAGCTGCTCTCCGCGGCGGGCCAGGGCGGCTTCGGCGGGGCCGCCCGCTTCACCACACTGCTCGACCAGCTCCGCGACGCCGAGAACAGCGGCGCGGAGGCCGGGGACGGGGAGGCCGACGAGCGCGGTGTGCTGACCGTCAACTCCGGCGACATGTACCTCCCGGGACCGGAGTTCGCCGCCTCCCGGGAGGACGGCGCGCCCTCCTACGACGCCCTCGCCGCCAACCACGCCGGCTACGACGCGGTCTCCATGGGCAATCACGAGTTCGACTTCGGCCCGGACGTGTACGCCGACTTCGTCGACCAGCTCACCGGGGACACGGTGGTGGTCGCCGCGAACGTGGACGTCTCGGCCGAGCCGGACCTCGCCGCGCAGGAGGCGGCGGGCAGGATCGCCCCCAGCACCGTGGTCGAGGTCTCCGGTCAGAAGGTGGCCGTCGTCGGCGCCCTGTACCCGCCGCTGGCCTCCATCACCAGCCCGCGCGGGGTGGTGGTCGAGGACCTCGTCGCCCCGGTCCAGGCCGAGGTCGACCGGCTGACCGACAGGGGTGTCGACAAGATCATCATGATCTCCCACCTCCAGAACATCGCCTACGAGGAACGCGTCGCACAGGAGCTGACCGGCGTCGACGCCATCGTCTCGGGGGGCGGCCACGAGGTGATGGCCGACCCGGACGACGCCCTGGTGCCCGGCGACGAGGTCACCGCCCACCCGGGGACGGGCGAGCCGCTGGCCTACCCGCTGGTGGCCACCGACACGGAGGGCACACAGGTCCCGATCGTGACCGCCGGGTCCAACTACAAGTACGTGGGACGCCTGGTGGTCAACTTCGACGGGGGCGACCTGGTGTCGGTCTCGGACCGCTCCGGCCCGGTGCGGGTGTCCGGTACCGGTGACGACGCGGTCTCCCCCCACCCCGAGGTCGAGGCCCAGGTGACCAAGCCGGTCTCCGACTACGTCGCGGAGCTGGCGGAGACCGAGGTCGCCCGGAGCGAGGTGGACCTCGACGGCGTCCAGAACCCGGGTGTGCGCACCCAGGAGACGAACCTGGGCAACCTGGTCGCGGACGGGTTGCTGGACACCGGTGTCCGCAACGCCGAGGAGTACGGGGTGCCCGCACCGCAGATCGGTATCCAGAACGGCGGGGGCATCCGCAACGCCTCGGTGCTCCCCGCGGGCCCGCTCAGCTCGCTGGACACCTACTCCGTCGCTCCGTTCGCCAACCAGGTGGCCGTGGTCCCGAACATCCCCCGCTCCCAGGTCAAGGAGTTGCTGGAGCAGGGCGTGTCCGCCGCTCCCGCGGCGAACGGCGGGTTCATGCAGGTCGCCGGGGTCAACTTCGCGTACGACCCCTCCCGCGCCGCGCAGGTGGTGGACGAGGAGGGCACCGTGACCACCCCGGGTGAGCGGGTCCGCAACGTGATCCTGCACGACGGCACGGTCCTCGTCGAGGACGGCGGGGTCGTGGACGGCGACCCGATCACGGTCGTCACCAACGACTTCTCCGCCAGGGGCGGGGACATGTACCCGTTCCGGGGCGCCGACTTCACCGTCGTGGGGGCGACCTACCAGATCGCCCTGGAGCGTCTGCTCACCGACACCCTGGAGGGCCGGGTCACCGAGGAGGCGTATCCCGAGGGCGGCTCCGGCCGCATCGTCGTGGGAGAGGAGGCCACGGTGCCGGACGGCGGCGGCACGCCCACCGACCCCCCGGCCGAGCCGACGACCGGGCCCACGGACCCCGCGGAGCCGACGGACCCGCCGAGCACCGGGCCGACCGCCCCGGGTGACGACAAGCCGGGCAGGCCCGGTGACGCGGACGGCGCCCTGCCGACGACCGGTGGCGCACTGTTCGGCCTGGTGGTGGCCGCCGTGGTCGCCGTCTGCGCGGGTGGAGCCGCGCTGTACCTGAGCCGCAGGCGCAAGGGCGCCGACGGGGCACCCGCCGAACTGGACTCCTGACGGTGGTGCACCGGCCCCGCGCGGGGCCGGTGCGCCCGGTCCGGGTACCCGGGCCGGGTGTCCGGACCGGGTGTCCGGACCGCCGGCCGGGGGCTGCCGGTCGGCGGGAGGAGGAAGAGGAAGGGGCCCGCCCGGGGTGTGCACACCCTGGGCGGGCCCTCGTCGTGGAACCCTCAGCAGCGGGGAAGGCCGCTGACCGGCTTCCAGGGTTCGGCGACCCGGAGGGCGGTGGCGCTGACGAAGACGTCCCGGTTGCCGTCGGCGTCGTCGGTGAGCGCCCACCACGTGGAGTAGCCGCCCTCGCCGTCGGAGTGGGGCTGGCCCTCGGTCTGGCAGAAGAAGTAGTGGCGCCCGGGAGGGAGTCGGGCCCCCGTGGGGTGGATGGTGTCCCGCTGCCAGTAGGAGCGGGCCTCCCTCCATGTCGAGTAGTAGTGGCGGGCCGAGTAGGAGCCCGGCACCACGTGGACGCCGGAGCCGTTCTGCTCCGCGGGCCCGACGGAGGACTCCCGTGGACCCGGGTCGGTGGACCGGTCCGCCGATGCGGCGGCCGGTGCCGCCAGCGCCGTGGGAAGGGCGAGCGCCAGCATCGCCATCGCCGCTCGCAGGGTGCCTCTGTGTGCCATCGCCGTTCCTCGCGTCTGCGGGACCGGCCCCGCCGCGGCGCGCTGGGACCGTCGTCCACAGGAAGCAGTGGGGCCTGGCACCGGGCTGGGCGATCCTGGTGGAATGGATGCGGGGGGACCTGAATCCAGGCCAACCCCCACCAACACCACCATTGTCACTCAGAGTATTCATTGAGATGCACAGCGACACGTCCCCCGTGGCCCGGTGGCGCGTGGCGGACGGGCCGGAGCGGCGGTGCACCCGTCAGGGGCAGCCCGCCGCCTCCCGGGTCGAGTCGGCCATGTCGTCGCGCTCGCCCTGGTCCATCCCGCTCTCGTCGAACCAGATGAGCACGAAGTGGCAGGCGTCCTGGATGTCGGCGGCCGTGGTGTCCTCGCTCTCCTCCAGGGCCATCGCCGCGAACAGCGCGATCCCGGCACCGTCGAAGGCGACCGCCCGCACCAGGTTGGTGTCCATCGCGGACGTGCACTGGAAGAGGTTCCCGGCCTCGTCCTCCTCGTCCTCCACCGTGCAGATGTCCTCGGTGACGTCCGCCCGCGCCTCGATGTCGAAGTCGCGGCGCAGCTCGTCGATCAGCTCCTCCGCGGTGATGAGCTCCTCCGCTTCGAGGGACGGCTCGTCCGTGGGAAGGGGCTCCTCGGTGGGCGTGGACTCCTCCGTGGGCGTGGGCCGGGGCGTCGGGGACTCCTCCGCCGACGGGTCCCCGCCCGGGTCCGCGGAGGGGCCGGGGGTGTCGGCCCCGGTGAAGCCGGCGGTCGCCATCCGGCCGAGGGCCATACCGCCGCCGAGGAAGGAGGCGCCCGCCAGAACGGCGATGACCGCGAGCACGGCCAGGAGGCCGGTGCCGTAGCGCCCCGGTCGGGGCGGCTGTCCGGGAGGAGGCCCGTGCGGCCCCTGCGGCCCCTGCGGACCCTGGGGAGGCTGGCCGCCCTGGGGTGCGTGGTGCGTGGAGGGGGGCAGGCCCTGCGGCTGCCCATGGAAGGACGGCCCCGGCACGCCCTGCGGGCCGGGGTTCCCGCCCGCTCCCCGTGTCCCCGAAGCACCCGGGAAACCCTGATGCCCCTGCGGCCCAGGAGGCCCGTGCGATCCCGGCTGCCCCTGGAACTCTGGGAAGCCCTGCGGACCCTGCGGACCCTGGGGTCTGTGCGGCGGAGGACCGGAGCCGCTGTCCTGCCCGGGCTCGTTGTAGGGGTTCACGTACAGTCTCCTCGCTGTGGGGACGCCGGTCGGGGCCGGTGTGTCGTTGGGGCCGCGGACGGGCGACGACAGGGTTCCACGCCCACCCTCCGGCGCTTTACTACCCGTTTTGCAATGAATCCTCCCACTTTCCCATTCGGAGTGACCTTCAGGGGGGAGGCATGGGTGTCCGTGCGGCACCGGGACCGCCTTCCGGCGCGCACGTACGGTCAAGCCTCCCAGTTTCACCAACTAAGCGCAAAGAAAAGTCGCATGAGAGTCAATCGAACCATTTGACCGGTATGTGATTAGCGTATTTTCAGCCAACCTTGGGACATCCGGCGCGCATAATAGGGAAATGCACGACCCCGGACCTACGATCGACAACATGACCTGCGTTTTGCTGGCCGAAGACGATGTCTCGATCTCAGAGCCTCTCGCGCGCGCACTCCGCCGCGAGGGCTACACGGTGGACGTGACCGTCAACGGCATTGAGACACTCGACCGGGCCCGTGCGGGAGACATAGACCTCATGGTCCTGGATCTCGGACTGCCCGAAATGGACGGGCTAGAGGTGGCACGTCGGCTCCGCGCCGAGGGTCACGGAACGCCGATCCTCATCCTGACCGCCCGCGCCGACGAGGTCGACACCGTCGTCGGCCTCGACGCGGGCGCCGACGACTATGTCACCAAACCCTTCCGACTGGCCGAACTCCTCGCCCGTGTCCGCGCGCTGCTGCGCCGGGGCGGCGCCGAGGTGCCCGTCGTGCACGGCGTTCGGATCGACAACGATTCCCGCCGCGCATGGCTGGGAGAACGCGAACTGCAGCTGACCACCAAGGAGTTCGACCTCCTCCGTGTCCTCGTGCGCGACGCGGGCAAGGTGGTGACCCGCGAACAGATCATGCGCGAGGTGTGGGACACCAACTGGTGGGGTTCCACCAAGACCCTGGACATGCACATCTCCTGGCTGCGCCGCAAACTCGGCGACGACGCCAACCAGCCCTCGTACATCACCACGGTCCGGGGAGTGGGATTCCGGTTCGAGCGGGACTGACACGACCCTGGGTTCCGACGGGCTCAGCGCCGATCGGCCTGGCAGGGGTCGGACGGACGTGAGGTGACATGCGCAGGCGGATGGTTTTCTCCACCCTGGTGGTGACCGTCATCGCCGTCATGCTGCTCGGGCTGCCCCTGGGCGCGCTCACGTACAAGCTGGTGCACGACGAGAGCAGCCGCCAGCTCCAGGGCGAGGCGGAGCTGATCGGTGCCGAGAGCGACACCATGCTGGAGATCCACGGGAAGCTCTACCCCGACGGGTTCGACCGGGACCACCCCGACCGGTACATCCAGATCACGCCGGCGGGAGACCCCTCGGGGGCAACGGCGGGGGACCCCGCCCTCAACCCCGAGGAACCCGGCGCGCCGGGCCTGCTCAAGGCCACGGCGACCACCGGCAGGGGCACGCTGGTCGAGGTGTGGACGAACGCCGAGACCGTCCAGCAGAGCGTCGTGCGCGCCTGGCTGGGCATCGCCTCGCTGTCCCTGCTCGCCATCGGCGTCGCCGTCGGGCTCTCGATGTTCCAGGCGCGGCGGCTCACGCTGCCGCTGGTGGACCTGGCCGCCACCGCCGAACGCCTCGGCTCGGGGATCACCACTCCCTGGGGGCACCGGTACGGCATCCCCGAGGCCGACCGGGTGGCGGAGGTCCTCGACCGCAGTGCCGAGCGCATCGCGGGGCTCATCGCCACCGAGCGCCACTTCGCCACCGACGCCTCGCACCAGCTCCGCACCCCGCTCACGGCGTTGACGATGCGGCTGGAGGAGATCATCGCGGAGTCCGGCAACCCGGACGTGGTCCGCGAGGAGGGCGAGGCCGCCCTCGCCCAGGCCGAACGCCTGGTGGAAACCGTGGAGAGCCTGCTCGGCAGGGCCCGCAAGAGCCAGAACCCCGAGGTGGAGGCGGTCGAACTCGACCCCGTCCTCCAACACCTCCGGGCCGAGTGGGAGCCGGTCTTCCAGCGGGAGCGCCGCGAACTGCTCATCACCGGTGTCTCCGGGCTGACCGCGGTGACGGCCCCCGCCGACCTGGCGCAGATCCTCGCGACCCTGGTGGAGAACGCCTACAAGCACGGCGCCGGGACGGTGACCATCCGGCGCCTGGACACCGGGCAGTCGGTACGCATCGAGGTCAGCGACGAGGGCGAGGGCGTGCCCGAGCACCTGTCCGGGCGGATCTTCGAACGCGAGGTCAGCGGCGGCGGGGGCACCGGCCTGGGGTTGGCCCTGGCCCGGCACATCGCCGAGTCCGAGGGCGCCCGGATCGAGCTGGTGCAGACGAGGCCGACCACCTTCGCCCTGTTCCTGCCCGCCGGTGCGGGCGGGCTGTCGAAGATGACCGGCCCGGTCTAGGTGTACTGACCTGAGAGGTTGGGTACGCGAGCGGCTGCCAGGCCATCTCTCGCAAGAGGAGTAGCGCAGGCCGGCCCGGGTGTGGCTGTCCGAGCGCAGTCGGCGCGGCGAAAGGCAGCCTGGGGGACGCGAGCCCGGAATGATCCGCGGAACACGGCCTGGGACCGGAAGGGCGCGCCGGTCCGCGCCCCCGGCTCAGGCCTCGGTCGGCACCGTCGTCCGCAGCAGGTCCGGTGCCTTCCCGCGCACCACCAGGTCGCTCCACAGCGAACGCACCCGGCCCAGCCCGTAGGCCTTCGTCACCTCGGAGCGCGCCCGCTCGGCCTCGGCCGCGAACCCGCCGCCGCTGACGGTCTCGTGGATGGACTCGGCCATGGCCACGGCGTCGTCGTGGATCCAGTGCGGGTCGTAGATGGTGTCCGCGCCCGGCCACGGCAGCAGAGCGGGGATGCCACCCGAGGCCGCGCACTCGGCGGGCGCCAGGTGGAACGACTCGTCGTCGCTGGTGGAGAGCATGAACCCCACCCGTCGCAGCCAGGTCGCCACGTCCGGCCCGAACGGGTCGAACACCACCCCGGCCGCGAGGAGCTCGTCACGCTGGATCCGCCGGTACACGCGCTCGAAGTAGGCACGCTCCTCCGGCCGGTTCCAGATCCACCAGTAGTCCCACGGCTGCTTGGTCTTGACCGAGAGCGTGTACCGCGGGTCCATGCGGCGCAGCTCCGCCAGCACGTCGAGTCCGCGGTCCAGGCGCTTGCGGGACGGCGCGATCCCGACCATGCCCAGGGAGTACTCGACACCGGGGAGCTTGGGGCGGTCCAGCTGCTCGTCGTCCACCCAGTTGGGCACCACGATCACCTTGTCCGCGGGCCACCCGGTCAGCTCCCGGGTGAGGTCGGCGTAGTGGGGGCTCACGCACACCACGGCGTCGACCTTGTCGATGTCGAGCTTGCGCGGCCACTCCGCGTACAGCTCGAACCGGTGCAGGCGCACCACCAGGCGCTGGTCGGGGCGCTTCCACTTGGAGTAGAACAGCGCGTTGGGCCCGCACCACTCGCAGATCACCACGTCGGCCCAGGCAGCGAGTTCGCGGGACCTGTACTGGTCGTGGGAGTTCAGCCCCTCCCACTCGTCGATGCGCACCTCCAGCCCCGGCAGGGAGTCCAGGTACTCGGCGAGACGGGTGAAGAACTTCATGTCGTGGCCCGCGACGACCACCTTGAGCGGTCGCTCCGGGTCGACCCCGGCCGGTGCGGGCGGCAGGGCCTCGGTGAGGTAGCCGCGCAGGCGCTCCGCGGCCCGTTCGAGGGTGTGGGCGTCGGCGGCCTCACGGCAGCGCTCGGCGGCGTCCGAGTAGAGGGCCCGGTCGTGGTGGGCCCGGGCGATGACCTCGGCGACGGACCCGACGTCGGCCCCCGCGAACAGCGGGTAGTCGGCCCCGAGCATCGCCTCGTGCATGGGGGTGCGGTTGAGCACCACCGGAAGTCCGAGAGCCCCCAGTTCCAGCACCTTCGTGGACAGTTCCAGGCTGGCGTCCATGGACGGGTCGCGCCAGGACAGCCCGAACCCGCACTCGGCGGCCTGGCGGAGCGCCTCGGCGCGCGGCATGCCGCCGCGCCAGTCCACCCCGGGCGTGCCCTCCAGCGCCTTGCGCATGCGCTTGGCCCAGTCGGCGGGCTCGGCGTGGATCTTGTCGCCGATCATCACCAGTTCGGCGTCGACGCCCCGCGCGGCGAGCTCGGCGGGGAGCGCGGTCATCTCCAGGGTGTTCCACGCGGGCGCGAACTTGCCGGTGTAGGCGAGGCGGGCCCGGGCGTGGGCGGCGCCGTCGGCGCGCACGTCCTCGGGGACCACCACCACGGGCGGGAACAGCACCGAGCGGCCGCAGGCCGCCGACACCGACGACTCCAGGAAGGCCCGCAGCTCCTCGGTCTGGCAGAGCAGGAACCTGGACGCCACCGCGATCTGGGTGAGTTCGGCGGTCGCGGTCGCCGACAGCTCGCCCACGCTGTGCGGGAAGTCCGTCAGGTAGGTCCAGAGCCTGCCCGCGAGCGACTCCTCCTGGGCGGCGAGCCCGGCCAGGCGGCGGCCGCGCACCACCACCAGGTCGAACGGCTTGCGCTCGTGCTGCCGTGTGAGCAGGCCGACGGCCTGCTCCGGCGTGAGCCCGCGCGGGCCCAGGTCCGGGAGCAGCTTGTCCTCGTAGGGACGCAGCAGGCGGACACCGGGGACCCGGGTGAGGGGCTCTGTGAGCCGGTCGGTGCGCACGGGTGCCTTCAGCAGCAGGGTGACCTCGCATCCGGCGGCGGCCAGGGCCTGCGCCATCGACTGGGCCCAGACCGCGGAACCGTCGATGATGTTGAGGTCCACGTCCCCGTACAAGAGTGCGCGCGGAGGAGGTGTGCTCACGTTCTTCCCTTCGGATGCTTTCTGGTTGCCCGTGCGGGGCTGTCGGCGCTGTCGGTGGGGTCGGGGTTCAACCGACGGCACCGGTGGAGGCGTCCGTGGAGTTGTACACGGCGTCCTCGTCGTCGGCGTCGGGACCCGCCGGACCGTGGTCCGGGCCCAGGGCCAGGAGCCGGGCGCCGCGCCGGTTCCACTCGTCCGGGTTCCAGCCGCGCCGCACCAGGTGCGTGCGGGCCAGTTCCGGGACGACCTCGCTGACGAAGACGTACTGCGGTGCCACCGTGTCCGGGCGGTCGAAGAAACCCCGTTCGCCGGCTCCGTCGAGCGGGTCCACGGGGCCGGACCCGTGTCCCTCACCGATACTGGCACCGACGGCGTCGGCGTCGGAGCACTCGACGGCGCACACCAGGTCGGCGAGCCGGGTCCGGCTGACCGGCCCGGTCCACAGGTGGACCCAGGGCGCGGTGGCTCGTTCGGCGAGGGCGGCCCAGCGGTCCGGGCCGAGCCCTCCGACACGCGGCACCGGCGCGCCGGGCGTGTTGCGGGTGAGCTCCGCCGGTGTGTCCGGGGCGCCGAAGCGCACGGTGCGCACGGTGATGCCCTCGGCGCGCAGACGCTGGATCCCCGGCAGGCGGGCCGCCGCGAGGGGGACGACGACCTCGGTGGGCCGCAGGACGGCACCCGTCAGGTCGGAGGCGAGCAGCTCGGCGTCGGACTCCCCCGCGGGGTCGGCGAGGACGGCGACGGAGCGGCCGCGGAGCGGGAGCTCCGACCCGGGCGTGCCGGGCGGGAAGTCCAGGTCACCCAGGATCTCGGCGAGGCGGACCGGGGTGGCCTCCTGGAGGAAGACCTTGCGGAGTCGGAGCCGCATCGCGGAGGGGGTGACGCGCTCCGCGCGCATGCGCGGCACCGAGACCGCGAGCGTTTCCGCGTGCGGGTCGGCCGCGTGCGGGACCGCCGAGTGGGTGATGACGTCGGTGCCGCATGCCCAGGCGCGGCGGTGCAACCGGGTGTCCTCGGTCGGGAACGCCGGGACGACGGCGACGTTGGCGGCGCGCAGGGCGTCGGCGAGGCCGGGAGAGTCCGCGTCCACGACTCCCGCTTCGAGTTCGGTGAGGATCTCGGGGACGGGGTCCTCGTGTGCGCCCCGGACGAACACGGCCCTCGGGCCGGGCGTCAGGTCGGCGGCGACCGGGTTGAACAGGTGCAGCGGGACCCCGGCGTCCCCCCGGTGGACGCGGTCGAAGCCGAGCTGGCGCAGGGCGGGCGGGGCCGGTGCGTCGTCGAGGAGGACGGTGGGGATGCCGCGCGCGGCCGCGGACTCCAGGACCCAGTGCAGCGCGCGGGTGCGGTCGGCGGCTGCCGGGTCCCCGACGTGCGCCCACGGCGATCCCGCGGCGGCTGCCGAGGCGGAGACCAGGACCAGGTCGACGTCCACGCCGTCCATGACGATCTGGGCGTCGTGGGGGCGCAGGGGTACGGAGCGCAGGTAGGGGGAGACGGCGTCCTGGATGGCGGGGCCGACGACGGTGGCGGCGACCAGCAGGTCCTCGCTGCTCCCGGCCATACCGCTGAGGAGTCTGGCCTCCTGGCGGTCGGCGTCGAAGGAGCGGACGGGTTCCGCGCCGGGACGTCTGCGCTGGACGTGCTGGGTGGTGCCGCTGCGCCGCCAGAGCCGGTAGAGGTCGCGCGGGAGTTTGACGAGGGAACGGCCGGGCTGTTTGGCGGCGGCCGTGAGCGCACGCCCCACCTGGAGGGAGGTGGAGTCCTCCACGGCGGCGAGCCGGGTGCGCGCCTCCTGGAGCTGGGCATCGCGCTCGGCGAGGGCCTGTTTGAGCTGCTCGGTCTGGCTCTGTTCACGCCGTTTCACGGTCTGCCACCTTGCGTTCTGGTCGGATCGGCGAAACCACCGCGTCCGTCGAGTGTGTCGTGTCCGACGGAGCCGGGTGCTGCTCCCGGCGGGTTCCCGGCCGGGTGCGGATGCCCTTGGCGAGGCGCACCGAGGGCCCGGCGGGACGCCTGGACGGGACGGGGGCGGGCGGGTGGGTGTGTGCCATGGGGGATCACCTGGACCGCTGCGCGGGTACCGGGACGACGCGGCGGACGTCCCTGTGGTGTCGCGGGGACGGGATCGGAGCGGAGCGCTCCCGGCCCTCCCGCGGGGAGGGGACCGGGTTCGGCTGTCGTGCGTACGGCATCGGCGTCACCTGGACCACTGGGTGAGGACGGACGCGATGCGCTCCCCGGCGCGGCCGTCCCACAGGGGCGGGGTGTCGTCGCCGAGCCTGTCGGGCGTCTGCCCGTGGAGGACCTTGGTGACGGTGGGGAGGAGGTCCGCCTCCGTGACGAGCTGGTTGGTGCCGTGGGTGATGGTGACCGGCCGTTCGGTGTTGGGGCGCAGGGTGAGGCAGGGGACCCCGAGGATGGTGGTCTCCTCCTGCACACCGCCGGAGTCGGTGACGACGGCGGCGGCTCCGCGGGTGAGGGCGACGAAGTCGAGATAGCCGAGGGGTTCGAGGAGGCGCACCCGCGGGTGGTCGCCGAGGCCGGCTCGGTCGAAGGCGGCCTTGCCGCGCGGGTGCACGGGCATGACCACGTCGACGAGGTCGGCGATCTCGTGGAGGCGGGCGGTGAGGCGGGCGACGCTGTCGGGGTCGTCCACGTTCGCGGGCCGGTGCAAGGTGGCGGCGACGTAGCGTTCCGGCAGGTCGAGGCGGGCGCGCAGGGCGTCGGCGTCGAAGCGGTCGAGGTTGGCCAGGAGGGTGTCGATCATCGGGTTGCCGACCAGGTGGACGCGGTTCGGCGGGACGCCCTCGGCGGCGAGGTGACCGATGGCCTCGGGGCTGGTCGCGAAGCACAGGTCGCTGAGCTGGTCGGTGACCCTGCGGTTGATCTCCTCCGGCATCGTGTTGTCGAAGGAGCGCAGGCCCGCCTCCACGTGGGCGACCGGGATGTGCAGCTTGGCGGCGACCAGGGCTGCGGCGACGGTGGAGTTGATGTCGCCGTACACGACCACCATCCCGGGTTCCCGCCGGATGAACTCCTCCTCCAGACCCACCATGAGCGCCGCGGTCTGCGCCGCGTGCGACCCGGAGCCGACGCCAAGGTCGACGTCCGGGGTGGGCAGGCCGAGGTCGCGGAAGAACACGGCCGACATGCGGTCGTCGTAGTGCTGCCCGGTGTGGACGACCGCCTGGTGGGCTCCGCGCCCGCGAAGGGCGGAGACGACGGGCGCGGCCTTGACGAAGTTGGGACGCGCGCCGACGACGTGCACGATCCCGGTGTCCTGGCTCCCAAGGGGGGCGCTCGTTGCCACGACTCTCACGTTTCCTTCTGTTGGGGTGGTGTTCTCATCGTTGCCGAAGGGGCGGTGTGCCGGCGCCGGTCGGTGGTGTTCCTTGCCCGAGCCGTCCCGTCCGTGTCGCCGTGGTGTCACCACATGGTCACGTCCGCATGGTTGTGTGACTGACCGTGCATGACACCCAGACTCCCGAATCCCAGGTTCCCCGCCCGCGCACCCGCTGGCCGCGGGCGGTGACGTTCACCGTGTCGTTGGCCTGGCGACATCTGCGCTCCGATCCGGCGCGCCTTCCGCTGCTGGCGCTGCGGCTGGCGCCCGGCCCGCCCCGCCGGGCGGCGCGCTCCCTGGCCACCCGCTTGGGCGGCCGGGCCCGCGCCTACGCCCTGTGGGACCAGGGCCGACGTGAGGACGCCCGCGAGGCGGTGTTCGGGGCCGCGGACGGCGCGTCGCCCCGCCGGGTGGGCCGCCTGGTGGCCGCCTGCCTGGCTGCGGGTGATGCTGATACCGCCCGTGAACTGGTCGAACGCCTCCCCCCGGGTGCGGCCAGGGAGGCCGCTGAGCACCGGACGGCTCTGGCGACGGGACGTGCTGTTCCCACGTCTCCGTCCCCGTCGGCTGACCATCACGGAATCACGTTAACCCGCGGTGCCCGAACGCGGCCCGACGACACGGTGAACGCTCGGCGACCGGAGGCGCGAACGGGTGAACCCGGGCTCCCGGCAGGTGAACGCCGGCGTGCCGCGAGCGACCCGTCGGCGCCCGGGGCCGGACTCAGGGTGCTCCACCTGGTGACGAACGCGCTGCCGCACACCAACGCCGGCTACACGCAGCGCACCCACCGGATCGCGGTCGCCCAGCGCGAGGCCGGGATGGACGTGCACGTGGTCACCCGCGCGGGGTACCCGCTCACCAAGGGCGTCCGGGACCCGCGCACGCTGGTGCGGGTGGACGGCATCGCCTACCACCGGTTGATCCCCTGGACGGCCCCCGCCGACCCGTCGGAGGAGCTGGCCGTGGGCCTACGGATGGCGTCGGAGCTGGTGGCGGCCGTGCGCCCGGACGTCCTGCACGCGGCGAGCAACCACCACAACGCCCGGCTGGCCCTGGAGCTGGGCCGCAGGTTCGACCTGCCGGTGGTGTACGAGGTGCGGGGGTTCCTGGAGGAGTCGTGGCTGTCCCGCGACCCCTCCCGGAGCGTGGACGACGCCTTCTACCGGGCCGAGCGCGCCGCCGAGACGGAGTGCATGCTGGGCGCCGACCTGGTGGTGACCCTGGGCGAGGCGATGCGGGCCGACATCGAGGCGCGCGGGGTCGCGCGGGAACGCCTGCTGGTGGTGCCCAACGCGGTGGACACGTCGTTCCTGGAACCGCTGCCTTCGGGTGCCGGGGTACGGGACGGGCTGGGGATCGGGGCCGGGGAGTTCGTGGTGGGGACCACCACGAGCTGCTTCGGCTACGAGGGCCTGGACGTGCTGTTGGACGCCGTGGCGCTGATGCGCGAACGCGGGGAGCGGGCCCACGCGCTGATCGTCGGTGACGGGCCCGAACTCCCCTCCCTGCGCGCGCACGCGGCGTCGCTGGGGCTGGAGGGCGCCGCACACTTCCCCGGCCGGGTGGCCGCCTCGGAGGTGCGGGCGCACCACGCCGCCCTGGACGTGTTCGCGGTGCCGCGGCGGGACGACCGGGTGTGCCGTGTGGTGACGCCCCTGAAACCCGTGGAGGCCATGGCGGGCGGGCTCCCCGTTGTGGCGAGTGATCTTCCCGCGCTGCGAGAGATTGTGGAACCGGGAGTGACTGGAGAGTTAATTCCCGCGGGCGAATCGGCACGTCTAGCTGATGTCCTGACAAATCTCGCCTACAGTCATGAAAAGCGAGCCGCCTACGGCCTCGCAGGTCGCAGCCTGGTCGGTGCCGACCGCACGTGGGCCGAGGCCGCATACCGCTACAACCAGGCGTATCGGGTTCTTATTCAGAAACTGTCCGAACCAGGCCAGAACCCGTGACCAGAGGCGACGCTTACCTAGACTCAGACGCCCCGCGAACTGAGTAATGGCGGTCCTCGACACCTTGCGCCCGTTCACGAAATGAATGCGAGTGTGACCACGAAGTGGATGCCGCAGCCTCCAACCCAGCCCTTGTCCCTGATCAGTCCGCCGCGTCGGTCAGCGATCTCGTCGTCCTCGGACTCGGTTACGTCGGTCTGCCGCTGGCGGCCGAGGCCGTGTCCTCGGGCCTGAAGGTCACCGGCCTCGACGTGAGCGACCGAGTCGTCAACGGTCTCAACGAAGCGGTCTCGCACGTCGACGACCTCTCGTCCGAAGACGTCGGCCGCATGCTGGAGAACGGGTTCACCGCGACCACGGACCCCGCCTGCCTGGCAGCGGCGCGCACCATCGTCATCTGCGTTCCCACGCCGCTGTCGCCCGAGGGCGGCCCCGACCTCGGCGCGGTGACCTCCGCGTCCAGATCGATCGCGGCGCACCTCCAGCCCGGGACCCTGGTCATCTTGGAGTCCACCACCTACCCGGGGACCACCGAGGAGGTGGTGCGGCCGCTGCTGGAGGAGTCCGGCCTGGTCGCGGGGGCCGACTTCCACCTGGCGTTCTCGCCCGAGCGCATCGACCCGGGCAACCCGACCTTCGGTGTGGCCAACACGCCCAAGGTCGTCGGCGGACTCACGGAGGAGTGCGGCGAGGCCGCTGCCGTCTTCTACGGCAACTTCGTGAGCACGGTGGTGCGCACCCGCGGGACCCGCGAGGCCGAGATGGCCAAGCTGCTGGAGAACACCTACCGGCACGTCAACATCGCCCTGGTGAACGAGATGGCCATCTTCTGCCAGGAGCTGGGCGTCGACCTGTGGGACTCGATCGCGGCGGCGGCCACGAAGCCGTTCGGGTTCCAGGCGTTCTACCCGGGGCCGGGCGTCGGCGGACACTGCATCCCGATCGACCCGAACTACCTGTCGTACAAGGTCAAGACCCTCGGCTACCCGTTCCGCTTCGTCGAGCTGGCGCAGGAGATCAACAGCCGGATGCCGTCCTACGTCATCCAGCGGGCCCAGGAACTGCTCAACGAGTCGGGTCTCGCGCTGTCGCGGTCCAAGGTGCTGCTTCTGGGCGTCACCTACAAGGCCGACATCGCCGACCAGCGCGAGTCGCCGGCCCGTCCGGTGGCGCGCAAGCTGGCGGCCAAGGGCGCCACCCTCACCTACCACGACCCGCACGTGGAGTCGTGGCAGGTGGACGGGGTGGACGTGCCCCGGTCCACCGACCTGGACCAGGCCCTCGCCGAGGCCGACCTGACGATCCTGCTCACCGACCACAGCGAGTACCGGCCCAAGCGGCTGGAGGAGTACGCGCGACTGCTCCTGGACACCCGGGGCGTGCTGCGCCGCCCGGACCCCGACGCCGAGGGCGCGGCCGTGCCCGCCCAGACGCGGCGCCACCCCAGACGTGAGGGGATCCAGGTCCTGTGAGCTGACCCGGACACGGCCGGGACGCCCGAACCGCTCCCGGCCCGCACGGGCCCCTGACCGGCACGCCGACGCGGACACCCATGGTGTCCATCGGCGTGCCTTCTCTTGTTCACACGGCACTGGGGCAGGATTCACCCGATACACCCCGCCTGGCCACCGGGCTTTTCTCGGCATGTTTCCGCAGGTGAATACCGTGTCTCAAAGCTCGTACCGCCATCCCAAAGCGGATCATCTTCGTAGATGGCCCCATTCGGTGACACAGGTAGGTGAACTCGATGCACGCACTTGTGGCCACGGTTGTGCACCACCCGGAGGACGCTCGGATTCTGCACAGGCAGATCCGCGCCCTGCTGGACGCTGGACACACGGTGACCTACGTGGCCCCGTTCCGGGAGTGCGGCGTGACCCCGTGGGCCGACGTGCGCTCGGTGGACGTGCCGCGCGCCTCGGGCCGCGAACGCCTGTCCTCGCTGCGCGCGGCCAGGGCGGTGCTCGCCGAGCACGCGCCCAAGGCCGACCTGCTGCTCTTCCACGATCCCGAACTACTGCTGGCGCTGCCCGCGAACCGGCCGGTGACGGTGTGGGACGTGCACGAGGACACGGCCGCCGCCCTGCTCACGAAGCCGTGGGTGCCCAAGCCGTTGCGGCGGCCCCTGGGCGCGGTGGTGCGGTCCTTCGAGCGGCGGGCGGAGCGCCGCATGCGGCTGCTGCTGGCCGAGGAGGGGTACCGCTCCCGCTTCCGGTGCGACCACCCGGTGGTGCCCAACACGACCGAGGTCCCGGAGGTCCCGCTGCGTGCGCCCGGGGACGACCGGGTGGTCTACCTCGGCCACGTCTCGATGGCCCGCGGCGCCCGTGAACTGGTCGAACTCGGCCGGATGCTCCGCCCGCACGGGGTGCGGCTGGAGGTCATCGGCGGCGCCGACGTCGGTGTGCGGCCGCTCCTGCGCGAAGCACAGCAGGAGGACGTCCTGCACTGGTACGGATTCGTGCCCAACGACCGGGCGCTGCGCATGTGCGCGGGTGCCATGGCCGGGGTCAGCCTGCTGCACGACACCCCGAACTACCGGCATTCGATGCCGACCAAGGTCGTGGAGTACATGGCCCACGGCCTGCCCGTCGTGACGACGGCGAACCCGATGGCGGAGGGTCTGGTGACGGGGCGCCCTGAGGGCCCGGCCGGGCTGGTCGTCCCGTTCGGGGACGTGAGGGCCGCCGCGGAGGCGGTGCTGCTGCTGCGGCGCGACGAGGAGCTGCGCGAGCGGCTGGCCCGCACGGGGCACGAGATCGCGCAGGCGTCCTACCACTGGCCGGTCCAGGCACGGGTGTTCGTGAAGCGGCTGGAGGCGTGGGTCGACGAGGCGACCGGCCCGCTCCCCGTCGTCCCCCTCCAAAGAGGGGCCCAGCGCGCGCGGGTCCATGAAGGAAGTCACACTTACCAGTCCTGAGAAATATCTTCCTGGTCAACTAGGTTGTTGCTCGTGCCGGAGCGGTCTTCGGCATTCTCCCTGATCACGAGCACAATCGAGGTAGGACATGAGTGAGACGCTGGTTCTCGACAAGGTCGCACAGGACCTCCTGTTCCGCGACGCCCGCACCGCCAACTCCTACACCGACGAGCCGGTGACCGAGGACCAGGTGCGCGCGATCCACGACCTCGTCAAGTACGGGCCGACCGCCATGAACAACCAGCCGCTCCGGGTCACCGTCGTGCGCTCGCCGGAGGCGCGTGCGCGCCTCGTCCCGCACATGGCGGGCAACAACGCCCCGAAGACCTCGTCGGCTCCGCTCGCGCTGATCCTGTCGGCGGACACCGACTTCCACGAGCACTTCCCCAAGACGTTCCCCGTGAGCCCGGACGCCCGTGACAACTTCGCCGGGATGCCCGCCGGAGCCCGCGAGACCATGGCCACCCAGAACGCGCTCCTCCAGGTCGCGTACCTGATCGTCGGGGTCCGCGCCGCGGGGCTGGCCGCCGGGCCCATGACCGGGTTCGACGCCGAGGGAGTGCGCCGGGAGTTCTTCGGCGAGGAGTCCGCGCTCCGGCCCCTGGTCGTCATGAACGTCGGACGCCCCGGCCCCGACGCCTGGTTCGACCGCCTCCCCCGCCTGGACTTCGAGGAAGCCGTCACCGAGATCTGATCCGCGCGTCGCCGGGGCAGCCGCCGGTGGTCCCGGGCCGGTCAGCGTGCCGGACCGCCCGGAACCGCCTCCGCGTCCGTGTCCGCTGCGAGGAAGACGAGAAGGCACACGTCGTCGTCGCAGTCCTCGTGGTCCAGCATGGTGTCCAGCAGCTCGTCGGCCCCCGTCTGCGGAGCACTCAGCCAGTGGGACGAACCGCCGAAGCTCTCCGCGAGGCGGCCGATGCCGTCGTCGATCAGCTCTCCCCTCCGCTCCACCAGGCCGTCGGTGTACAGCAGCAGCGCCGAACCCGGGGGCAGCTCGACGGTGTGGTCGGTGAAGGTGAGGTCGGTGGGAAGTCCGAGCATCCCTCCCGAGCGCAGTTCCACGGTGTGCACCGCGCCGGTGCGGTCGCGCAGCAGCGGGGACGGATGGCCGGCGCCGGCCATCACCACCGCGGGGTCCCCCGGCCGGAAGCGGACGATGACCGCTGTGGCGAAGAGGTCCGGTTCCAGGTGGTCGAGGAACCGGTGGAGGCGCCCCAGCAGAACGGCCGGGCTGCGCTCCTCCAGCGCGTAGGCCCGCAGGGCCGTCCGCAGCTGGCCCATCATGACCGCGGCGTGGATACCGTGGCCGGTCACGTCCCCCACCACCCCGATGAACTCGCCGTCAGCCCTCGGGAAGACGTCGTACCAGTCGCCGCCCACGTTCATGCCCCTGGTCGCGGGCAGGTAGCGGGCGATCAGGCCCGTCCCGGGTGTGTCGGGGAGTTCGGTGAGCATCGCCCGCTGGAGGGCGGTGGCGGTGTCGCGCTCCCGCTCGAAGCGGCGGGCGTTGTCCAGGGAGGCCGCCACCCTCCGGGAGAGCTCGACGAGCACCACCCCGTCGTCGGAGGAGACCGGTTCCCTTCGCGACAGCGCCATGACACCGAGCAGTTCCGGGCCCGCCATGAGCGGGAGCCCGAGCTCCCCCCTCTCGGCCAGCTCGTCCACGGGCTGTCGGCGGGTCCAGGCCACGAGCGCGGTCCGCGAGACGGGCGTGTCCGCCTCACCGAGGTTCCCGTCCTCACCGCAGAGCCACACGTGGACGCCGTGGGCGTAGCGGGGGACGAGAAGGCCGTCGAGCGTGGCGAGGATCTCCGCGCGCGTCAGCGACGTCATGAGCCGGGCGCCGGCCGCGGAGAGGAACGTCAACCGGTTCCTGGCCGTCTCCGCCTCGTCCCGGGCCTCTCGCTCGGCCATGAGGAGGCGCTGCTGCTCGTCGCTCGCCTCGGCGAGCCCGGCGTGGAGGGCGAGGACGCCCTGGTTGGTGTCCTCCAGTTCGCGCTGGTGCCACGCCAATTCCCGTGAGCGCTCCACCGCCAGCGCGGCAATGGACCCGGCCCGGCCGGAGGTGCGCAGGAGCTCGGCGGCCAGGGTCTCGACCTCGCTGCCCGCAGGCGCGGCCCCCACCGGGGCCCACGGCCCGGGGCTCTCGATCACGGCGGACCACAGGACCGCACCGGAGCCGTCGGCGACGGTGGCCCTCAGAGCGGTCCCGTCCTCGGAGCGTTCGGCCACCACCCCGGCCTCGCCGCGCCTCCCGATTTCCCCCAGCGCCCAGGCCGCGACGCCCCCCAGGAACTGGAGAGCCTCCTCGTCCGACACGTCCGCGGGTTCGAGCACCAGCGCCAGGGCGGCACGTGCCAACGCCACGTCCACCACGGAGCAGACCCGGCAACGGAGCAGTGGTTCTCTCATGGTCCCCCTCCGTCGGCGGGCGAGGTGTGCGTGACGACCGCGACAGTGGTGTCGTCCCTCAGCGGGCGGGCCGCGCTGCTCGCGTCCCGGAACACCGTCCCTGCGACGACCGCGGCGTCGTGTCCCCGCAGGCGCTCGACGCCCTCCGGACCCCAGCGGCTCGGCAGCCCGTCGCTGTACAGCACGAGCATGTCCCCGGGCCCCCAGCCGCGCACGACGGGCGCCGGTGTGCGCATCGCGAAGGCGCCGACGATGCCCGGTCTGGAGAGCAGGGCGTCCCACCGTCCTTCGCGGTACAGGCGGGCACCGACGTTGCCCACACCGCAGAACGTGACCCGGTGCCCGGACTCGTCGAAGTCGGCGAGGGCCACGGCCGCGCCCCGGGTGCGCCGCAGCGCCTCGTGGAGTCCGCGCATCAGCGTCGCGGGGTCCTCTCCCCCGTTGGCCCGGACGAAGCGGGCCGCCAGGTCCGAGGCCTGCGCCGCCGCGTCGCCGTGGCCGAGTCCGTCGGCGAGCATGACCGTGCGGTGGCCGGAACCGCTCCGGAAGGCGAGGGCGTCCCCGGAGTTCCGGTAACCGCCCAGGGGGATGTGGATGCCGCCGGTGACGGCCCTGCCGTCGAACAGCGCCCGGTCGCCGGGCAGGGCGAACCGGGCCACGGCCACGGTCCCCGCACCGGGGCGGCTGTGGATCTCGAAGAAGTCCGCCGCCCGGGCACAGGCCCCCAGGCCGGTGCCCAGCGATTTCCCGGACGAGACCCCGTCCTCCCTCGCGCGGGGCACGTCGGTGATGCCCGGACCGTGGTCCACGGCGAGCATCTGCACCGCCCTGGCCCCTCCCCAGGGCTCCTGCGCCACCTCCACCACGAACCGCCCGCCTCCGGCGTACCGGTGCATGTTGGTGGCCAGTTCGGTGGCCGTGAGCGCCGCCGCGGCCGTGCGGGAGACCCCGAGCCCGACACTGCGCGCGGCGGCGGTGGCCGCCCGGGCCGCATCGGGCACGCGCGTGGCGTCGGTGACCGCGAGCTCCCAGACCCTGGTCACCGCAGGCCCCGGGGCGCGGCGAACGGGTCGCTCCAGGAGGTGATCGTGACCTTGGTCCCCCGCTCGGCGCTGCTGTCGATGTCGAAGTCCTGGACGAGCCGCTTGGAGCCGCTCAGCCCCATGCCCAGACCGCCGGCCGTGGAGTAGCCGTCCGTCAGGGCCAGACCCACGTCGGGAATGCCGGGCCCGGAGTCCGTGAAGCTGACGGACAGGCCCGGGCCGGACTCCCCGTGCAGGACACGGATCTCGGCTGCTCCGCCGCCTCCGTGCAGGAGGGTGTTGCGGGCCAGCTCGCTGGCCGCGGTCACGACCTTCGTCTGCTGTACCAGGCCGAATCCGAGCCGTTGTGCGGCGGCGCGTACGTGCTGGCGCACGGCTGTCAAGTCGGTGTCGTTGCGGATCGGCACGTACAGCGGTTCCTCGGTGACCTGGATCATGTGCCGCCCTGCTTCGCCGCGTCGGTCTCCACGATGACCACCCCGAAGCCGGCGGCCGCGTCAGTGACCGTCCGCGCGGTCGTCATGCCCTCCAGTGTCAGACCGAGTTCGACCAGGGTGATCGCCACCGCCGGTCGCATACCGACCAGAACGGTCCGCGCGGCGAGCAGGCGTGAGGCCAGGGCGACCTCGGCGAGCACGCGGGCGAGGAACGAGTCGACGATCTCGAGTGAGCTGATGTCGATGATGAGGCCGCGCGAGCCCGTGCGGGCGACGGCGGCGGTGACGTCGGTCCGGAGGGCTGCGGCGGCGCTGTCCGCGAGCTCGCCCTGGATGCTGACGAGCAGTAGTCCGCCCAGGTCGAGTACGGGGATGGGAGATGTACCTGTCACGCACCCGTCCCATGTGTGCTCAGCCGGGTCCCGGGGGCCGCGGGCGCACCGTGCCGGTCGCGTTCGAGCGCCCACTGGAGGGCGTCCGCGAGGGTGGCCCTCGTGGTGACGGGACCGAGGTCGAGCCCGAGCTGGACAATGGTCTGGGCGATCGCGGGGCGGATACCGGAGATCACGCACTCGGCGCCCATGAGGCGGGCGGAGGCCACGGTCTTCATCAGGTGCTGGGCGACGAGTGAGTCGACCGTCGGCACACCCGTGATGTCCAGGATCGCCACGGTGGCGTTGTGCTCGACGATGGCCTCCAGGAGGTTCTCCATCACCACCTGGCTGCGCGCGCTGTCGAGCATGCCGATGAGCGGCACCGCGACGAGCCGGTCCCAGAGTTTGATGACCGGCGTCGCCATCTCCAGCAACTGCTGGCGCTGCCGGGCCACGATCTCCTGGTTCTCCTGGAGCATGGTCTCGATGACCACGACCCGGAGGGTGGCGAGGAGCGTGACCATGTACACGCGGGCGTCGGCGGCGTCCTCCGCGTCGAGGTCGGCGGCCTCGGCCCGCAGGAGTTCGAGGGCGGCGTCGCGCAGCGCGCCGACCTCCCGGTCGACCTGGCCGATGGACAGGCCGGACCTGGAGCGTGAGGCGGTCATGGAGACGAGCTGCTCGCGGACGGGATGGAAGCCCGGGGCCTCCAGGTCGTCGACGCGCCCGCTCTCCACGACGTCGGCCAGGGAGTCGACGACCGCATGGCACGCCTCCACCGCCTCGTCACGGGTGACCGTGAACACGGCGAGGAACAGGGGCAGGTCCGCCCACCGTTGCGCGATCTGTTCGCGCCGGCGCCGCAGGATACCCAGGACTTCCTGGCTCCCGGGCCTGGTCGGGTGATCGGGCGGGCCATCGCTCATGTCTTCTCCCTGGCGCCGTGTGCGCCACCCGTGCGGTGGCGCGAAAGCATCATTTGCCGCACGACAATTGTCTACCAGACAGAGAGTACTGTCCGCCGCCCCTGGCCGGGCCCGGCGGCCGCGTGCCCCGTGCGCGGCGCCACTGCGGCGCTACGCCCTGCCGCGCCAGTCGAGGCAGACGACCAGGGCATCGTCGAACATCTCGTCGCCCTCCTGGTACGCGGAGAGGTGGCGCAGAACCTCCTGGGGCACGGAGGCAGCGGGCAGCAACCTGGTGGCCAGGATCGCGCGGGCCAGAGCCCTCTCCCCGAACGATTCGCCGAGGCCCGTCCTGGAGTCGAACACCCCGTCGCTGACGAAGACCAGCCGGTCCCCGGGCTCGACGTCGAAGTCCTGTGTGTCGTACACGCTGTCCTCGGCCATCCCGACGGGGAGCTGGGCCTCGAAGGGCAACTGGAAGACACGGCCCCCACGCAGGATGTAGAGGCGGGGGGAGCCCGCGTCGACCACCTCCACCCGCCCCGTCTCCAGGTCGAAGCCGAGCAGGAGGACGTCCAGGTAGCGTTCTCCGCCGTGCAGGGCGTAGACGGCCTTGTCCGCGAGGGCGATCTGGTCGGCCAGGGCCACCCCTCCCCTGCGGGCGTTGCGCAGGGCGTTGACCGCCAGACTGGTGAGGAGCGAGGCCTCGACCCCCTCGCCCATCCCGTTGGTGACGGCGAGGACGAGGCGGTCGGTGCCCGCCGCCCAGTCGAAGTTGTCGCCGTGGACGGCGTAGGCGGGTTCGAGCTGGGCCCCGATGCTGTACTCGGGGCACTCGTAGGCCCGTCCCGGGAGCAGGTCCCACTGCATCTCCGCCGCCAGGGTCAGGCGGTCGCTGCGTCGCAGGACGCGGTAGATGTCCGTGTCCCGTTCGGCCACCAGGAGCGCGTGGCCGAGGATGTCCGCGATCCACCTGAGCTCGTGGAGGTCGGCCTGTGCCCGCTCCGCGTCCTCGGTCTCGACGGTCAGGACGCCCAGGCGGTCGCCGCGCACGGTCACCGGAACGTGGACGGCCACGACGCCGGGGGCCGAACGCCTCTCGACGAAGGGCTCCTGGGACCCGAAGACCCGCCCCACGACACTGTTGAACACGGAGAAGCGACCGACCCTCTCCCTGTCGGAATCGGTGACGTGGCAGAGCACCGTGAGCCCGTAGTCTGCGAGGAGGAGCTCGGTGGATACCGCACCGTAGTGCTCGGCGAGGGAGGCGCGCAGAACGGCCAGGAGCCGGTGCGGCTCGGTTTCGCGCAGAGAGCGCGCGACGGCCTCGGATCTGTTCACTGTGGTGGACCTGGGTTCTCTGTGGGGGACGCCGGGCGCCCGCGGACCGTCACGGGCACGGTCGGCGGACGGCGGGTGCCGGTTCCGTTATCGTCATGGGGATACCTGATCGCCGATCACGGCCAGGAGTGACTCACAGACGCGATTTGTGAGAGTGGGCAGTGGATACTGATTCGCGGGAGAACACGGTGGAGGCCGTCCGGGCCGCCTCCTCCGTCACAGAACTGATGGAAGTACTCTGGGGACGCGGACGCGAGGTCGCCTCCGCCCCGGTCTCCCCCTCACAGCTCAAGGTCCTCTTCGTCCTGGAGGAGGAGGACGGTGTGAGTCTGCGCAACGTGACCGAACGCCTGGGTTCGACACCGCCGTCCACCAGCAGGCTATGCGACCGCCTGCAGGCGGTCGGCTTCATCCACAGGACGGCGAGCCCGAACAGCCGCCGGGAGCTGAGGCTCTGGCTGAGTGAGAGCGGCAGGCTGTTCCTGCGCGAACTCCGCAGCCGTAGGGAGTCTGAGCTCCACAAGGTCATCGACCAGATGTCCCCCCGATCCAGGGCGATGCTCCTGGAGGGGCTGAGCGCCTTTCGCGATGCGGCGGACCACACACGGACGAGCGGCGTCGGCCTGGAGCCCTCCCGCACAGCTTGAGGGCTCCGCGGCCGGCCCTCACCGGGGTCCGGCCGCGGACGCTGACGCGGTGTCC
>NZ_JBHXQY010000023.1:0-70268 GCF_042716955.1 Nocardiopsis sp. NPDC058631
ACCCGCAACCCGTGGGACCTGTCCACCACCCCTGGCGGCTCCAGCGGCGGGTCGGGCGCCCCCGGCGCGGGGGGGGGGGGGCCGCGGGCCCCCCCCGCCGCCGCACGCCTCACGGGGTCGGGGCCACCTCGGAGAACCCGAGCCGCAGCCGGTGCCGCCCGGGGGCCAACCGGTGCGCGGGGAGCACGCCCGGACCGCAGGACGCCGAGCCGATGCCGTGGTGTTCCAGGTCCAGGTGCAGGTGGATCCGCCCGTCCGGCACCAGCTCGTGCGGGTGCCGGGCCGCGTCGAGGGCGGCCGTCCCCCATCGGCGGACCGAGAGTCCGAAGACCGGGTCGCCCTCGATCCGCAGGCCCGACCCGTCCGCCGCCCGTAGGACGGCCCACCTCACGTCCGCACGGTTGCCGTTCTCCTGGGGCCGCAGGTAGGGGGTCTGGAGGCCGTCCACCGAGCTGGTGAACCGGCCGACCCTCGCGGCCTGGTCGACGTCGCGGTAGGCCTCGCCGGGGCCGCGCCCGAACCACTCGACCCCGCCCAGGAAGGACGGCACGGCCATGCGCACACCGAAGCGCGGCAGGGGGCAGGGCCACTCCCCCTCGGCCTCGGCCTCCGCCGTCAGGACCAGGCGTCCGGCCTCCGCGGTCCAGCCGTAGGCGACGAGCATCCCGAAGTCCCCGCCCGCGGGGGCCAGCCGCTCGCGGACGAGGTAGGCGTCGCCGTCCCACCCCGCAGAGAGGCGGCGTGCGGTGAGCCGGTCGAGCCCGGCCTCCCGCCAGGGGCCCTCCACGGACACGCCGTGGCGTGCCTGGTCGTTGTCGGTGGGGGCGCGCCACAGGTCCACCACCGGGGACTCCACGGGCAGCCCGCCGACGGAGCGCAGGGCGCCGGTCCCGGCGTCGAGGATCCCCGGCCCGAGGAGGACCAGGGCGCTGCCGTCGTCGGCGGTGCCCGTGCCGCCACCGGACAGCGGCGGGACGGCGGCGCCCGGCACCCGTTCGGTCACGGCGAGCGCGGGCTCCCCGGCGTGGAGGCGCGCCTGGCCCCAGGCGAGTTCGTGCCCGGCCGGGGCCCACGGCTGGTCCGAGCCCAGGTGGACGGACACCGTCAGCCACGCCTCACCGCCGCCCGGCGGCCCGGGTGCCTCGGGGAGGGGCACGCGGGTGCCCGCGCCTGGGCCGAGCACCGGCACGGCCAGCTCGCCCTCCCCGAACGGCACGCCCTCCTCCTCCGCACGCCACCGGAAGACCAGTCCGGACGTGTCCCGGAAGTCCCAGGTGTTGGTGACCTCCACCGCCCCGGCGTCCGGGTCGGGCACGACCCGCACGGGCTCGACGGTCTTCTTGTAGGCGTGCAGCCCGGGGCTGGGGGTGCGGTCGGGGAGGAGGAGTCCGTCCGCGACGAAGTTTCCGTCGTGCACCACCTCGCCGAAGTCGCCGCCGTAGGCGAACCACTCGGTGCCGTCCGGTTCGCGGCGGCGGATCCCGTGGTCGATCCACTCCCAGACGAACCCTCCCTGGATGCGCTCGTGCCGTGCGAACAGCTCCTGGTACTCCTCCAGCCCGCCCGGCCCGGCGCCCATGGCGTGCGCGTACTCGCACAGGATGAACGGCAGCCCCCTCCGGTGGGGGTCGGCCCCGGGGTCGCCGGTCGCCTCCTCCTCCCTCCGGCCGATGGCGTCCACCTCGTCGTGCGGCGGGTACATGCGCGAGTACACGTCCACGTAGGAGCTGTCCCGGTCGCCCTCGTAGTGGACCGGTCGGGAGGGGTCGTGTCCGCGCACCCAGGCGGCCATGGCCTCCAGGTTGCGACCGGTTCCCGACTCGTTGCCCAGGGACCACAGGACGACGCTGGGGTGGTTGCGGTCCCGCCCCACCGTCCGGGCGATCCGGTCCAGGTAGGCGTCCCGCCAGCGCGGGTCGTCGGAGGGATTGCCGCGCCATCCCACCAGCTCGAAGCCGTGGGTCTCCAGGTCGCACTCGTCCACGACCCACAGGCCCAGTTCGTCGCACAGGTCGAGGAAGTCGGGGTGGGGAGGGTAGTGGCTGGTGCGCACGGCGTTGACGTTGTGCCGTTTCATCAGCAGGACGTCCTCGCGCATGGTCTCCCGGGGCACGGCGCGGCCGTGGTCGGGGTGCCACTCGTGGCGGTTCACCCCCCGCAGCAGCAGCGGTCGCCCGTTCACGCGCAGCAGGCCGCCGGAGACCTCCACCGTGCGGAAACCGACGCGCAGCGGGGCCCGCTCCCCCGGGGCGGCGACCACCGCGTCGTAGAGGCGGGGCACCTCGGCCGACCACGGCTCCACCGCGCCGACCCCGTGTTCCACACCGGCCGCGGCGTCCACCAGGCCCAGCTCGGGGACGCTGACCAGGGCGTCGGGCGATCCCGCGACGTCGACGCGCAGGGTGCCCGTGCCGTCGGTGTGGTCGTAGCCGGCGTGCACGGTGACGTCGCCGAGGCCCTGTTCCGGGAGGGCGAGCAGGGTGACGTCGCGGAAGATCCCGGACAGCCACCACATGTCCTGGTCCTCCAGGTAGCTGGCGGCCGACCACTGGTGCACGCGGACCGCCAGGGTGTTGCGTCCGGGGCGCAGCAGGCGGCCGACGTCGAACTCGGCTGCCAGGCGGCTCCCGGTGGAGAAGCCCAGCTCTGTGCCGTTGAGCCACGCCCGGAAACAGGAGTCCACCCCGTCGAAGCGCAGCACGGCCGCCCCCTCCGGCCAGTCCCCGGGCAGGTCGAACTCCCGCCGGTGGTCGCCGGTCGGGTTCTCGTCCGGCACGTGCGGGGGGTCGACCGGGAAGGGGTAGACGACGTTCGTGTAGGCGGGGGTCCCGTGGCCGTGCAGCTGCCAGTGGGCGGGTACGGGCAGCGCCTCCCAACCGGAGTCGTCGTAGTCCGGCGCCTCGAAACCGTCGGTGCCGGCGGGGGCCCCGGGAAGCAGCCGGAAGCGCCACGTGCCGTTGAGGTCCAGGGTGGGCGCGTCGCTGCCGAAGCGGGCGCGGGGCGCGCGGGCACCGGCGGAGGGCGCGAAACCCTCCAGGTGGGCGGGCTTGCGGGTCGCGGGCACGTCAGACCTCCGTCAGGTGCAGGAGCAGGGCTTGGGACGGGTTGAGGTTGGGCAGCTGCACCCCCGAGCGGGTGAGTACCGCGCCGGACACGGTGGCCTCCCCCTCGGCGAACCATGCCGGGAGCGCGTGTTGCAGGGTCGAGGGCTCCCCTGCCTCCGGGCGCCACACCAGCCTGTAGACACGGTCCTCGCGCAGCCCGGGGAGCCGCACCCGCCCCGGGAGGGCGCGCGCGGACGTGGCCGTCCGGGCGTAGCGGAAGACCGCCTCGCCGCCGTCGGGGGAGACCACCCCGTCGAGCTGTTCGGAGGGGTCGGGCGAGTCGGCGTGCACCGGGTCGCCCGAGTGCAGGAGGGGGCGCAGCTCCTTGTAGAGGGCGATCCACGACGTCAGTGCGGCGAGTTCGTCCTCGGTGCACCGCGTGACGTCCCATTCGATGCCGGCGTGGGACAGGAGGGCGGCGAGGCAGCGAAACGACAGGTCCGCGACCCTGCCGGTGGTGTGGGACCCGGGTCCGCCCACGTGGCTGCCGACCAGTTCGGGAGGGAGCAGCAGGGAGGTCCAGCGCTGGATGGCCAGGCGTTCCAGGGGGTCGTTGCAGTCGGAGGCCCACACGCGGTCGGTGCGTTCCAGGATGCCCAGGTCGACGCGGCCGCCGCCGGAGGAGCACGACTCGATCTCCAGGCCCGGATGGCGTTCGCGCAGCCGGTCGAGGAGCTCGTAGACGGCGAGGGTCTGGCGGTGCGTGCCCGCCGCGCCGGTGGGGGCGTGCACGGGTTCGAGCAGGTCGCGGTTGTGGTCCCACTTGAGGTAGTCGGGCCGGTACTCGTCGACCAGGGCGTCCAGGTGCTCGAACACGTACTGGAAGGCCTCGGGCCGGGACAGGTCGAGGAGCTGCTGGTTGCGGCTCGGCGGTGGCAGGTGACCCCCGGCCGCGAGGATCCACTCGGGGTGGGCGCGCAGCAGGTCGGAGTCGGGGTTGGCCATCTCCGGCTCGACCCACAGGCCGACCTCCATGCCCAGGGAGCGGACGTGGTCGAAGAGGGGGTGCAGGCCGTCGGGCCACACCCCGGTGTCCACGGTCCAGTCGCCGAGCCCGGCGGTGTCGTCGCGGCGGCCCCGGAACCAGCCGTCGTCCAGGACGAACCGCTCGGCGCCGATACGGGCGGCCGTGTCGGCCAACCGCTTGAGCTTGTCGAGGTCGTGGTCGAAGTAGACGGCCTCCCACGTGTTGAGGACGACCGGGCGCGGTGAGGAGGGGTGTCCGGGCCTGGCCCGCAGCCAGCGGTGGACGCGTGACGACATCCCGTCCAGCCCCCGGTCCGACCAGGAGAGGAACACCCAGGGCGTGGAGTAGGACTCGCCCCTGGCCAGCCGGACCTCGCCGGGGTGCAGGAGTTCGCCGCCCGCAATGACCGCGTCGGAGTGCCCGGCGCCCTCGGGCAGGCGTTCGGCGAGGTGGACGTGGTCGCCGCTCCAGGCGGTGTGCACCCCCCACACCTCGCCGTGCCCGAACCCGAACCCCGGGGACCCGGCGGTGAGCAGCAGCGGGGCGTCGTGCCCGGTGCGGCCACGGCGGGAGGCGCGCATGCGCGTGCCCATGGAGAGGTCCTGGCGCTGGGGCGCGCGTTCGCGGCACCAGCGCCCGGTCAGGTCGAGGACCTCGGCGGCCTCGCGCGGCAGGGGCATGGTGACCCGGAGGGTGTCCAGGGTCCACGGGTCGTCGTCGGTGTTGGTGACCGTGTTGCGGGCGCGGACCAGACCGGAGGCCTCCAGCCTCAGCTCGCAGCACAGTTCCAGCCCGCCGGTCGCGGCGAGGACGGTGACCGTCCCGCCCGGGGCACCGCCGGCCGGTTCCGTTCCCTCCGGGGGGTCGACGGCCACGGACCGGACGGTCCAGGTGGGGAAGGTCGCCCGGCCCTCGTGGTGTCCGGCGATGCCGGGGTGGCCGCGCCACCCCTCCCCCTGGGTGGGCACCAGCGACACCCAGGTGGGGACGTCGATCCCGTTGTGGGCGGCGGGCGGTGCCGAGGCGGCGGCGAGCCCGGTGTCGTCGGGCAGGTCCGCGCCCCAGTGCAGGACGTGGGGCAGCCCCTCGTCGGGGATCCCGAGGACCAGCGCGGTCCCGGCCGCGTTCAGGCGAACGGTGCGGTACGTCATCCCTTGCTCGCTCCCAGAGTCAGTCCGGCCACGAAGTGGCGTTGCAGCGCGAAGAACACGACCAGTGTGGGCAGGGCGACCATGACCGACCCGGCCGACAGCAGGTTGTAGTCGACGAAGAACGCGCTCTGGAGGTTTTGGAGCGCGGTGGTGATGGGCAGCTTGTCGCCGCTGGACAGCAGCGCGAGCGCCCAGAAGAAGTCGTTGTAGATCCAGGTGACCAGCAGTGTGGCCAGGGCGGCGAGGCTCGGGCGGCACAGCGGGAGCACCACCTTCCAGTACTGCTGGAAGACGGTCGCCCCGTCCACTTTGGCGGCCTCCAGCAGCGACGTGGGCATCGCCTTCATGAAGTTGCTCAGGACGAACGTGCAGAAGCCGATCTGGAACGCGGTGTGGATGAGGACGACCCCGAGGTGGCTGTCGTAGAGCGACCCGGACTCGCTGATCCAGTAGGGCAGGGGGATGGCGTTGTAGAGGCGGAACAGCGGGACGAGGAGGGCCTGCGGGGGGAGGAGGTTCGCGGCGAGGAACACCGCGAGCATCACCAGGTTGAAGCGGCGCGAGTAGCTGGAGAGCACGAACGCCGCGCACGACGACAGGAACAGGGTGAGCAGCACCGCGGGGACGGTGATGACGAGGGAGTTCAGGAAGTACCCCGGCAGTTCGCCCTGCGTCCAGGCGTTGGCGTAGTTGTCGAGGGTGAACCCGCCCAGGGACAGGTAGCCGTGCAGGGCGGTGTAGTCGTAGTCGCGGAACGAGTTCACCACCGCCCACAGCACCGGGAAGAGCCAGGCCAGCGCCGTCACGACGAGGAACACGTGCAGCAGCGCCCGTGCCGGGCGGAACCGTCGGCGGGCGGGGCGTCCGGGCGCGGTGCGCCGGGCCTCCCGGTCCCGGGGTTCGGGGAGGGTCGTGGCGGTCACCTGTGGGCCCCTCTCAGCATGGTGGACACGTAGACGACGATGAACACCAGTGAGATCACCAGCATGATCACGGCCAGCGCGGAGCCGAAGCCGACCCTGCTGGCCTCACCGATGACGTTGGAGGTCACCAGCGCGGATATCAGCTCCAGGCCGTTCCGGCCGCGGTTGATGATCCACACGATGTCGAAGGCGCGCAGCGCGTCGATGACGGTCACGACGACCACGACCAGGTTGATGGGCAGCAGGGCCGGGAACACGACCTGGGTGAAGGTGCGCACCGGACCGGCGCCGTCGATGGCGGCGGCCTCGCGCAGGGACGGGTCGACGGCCTTGAGCCCGGCCAGGTAGAGCAGCATGATGTAGCCGGTGTGCCGCCATCCGGCCGCGACCAGCACCGCGTACAGGTTGATGTCGGGGTTGCCGAACCAGTCGACGGCGGGCGCGTCGGTGACCAGGGCGAGGAACGCGTTGAGCAGGCCCTGGTCGCGGGAGTAGATGAGCTGCCAGACGAACCCGACGAGGGCGAGCGAGAGCACCACCGGCAGGTAGAAGATGCTCTGGTACACCGACCCGCCGCGCATCTCCCGGTCGAGCAGCACCGCCAGGAACATCCCGAGCAGCGTGGGGACCGTGAACAGGGCCACCAGCCACACGAGGTTGTTGCGCAGCGCCGGTTCGAAGGGCGGGTAGATGGTGAACGCGTCCGTGTAGTTCTGGACGCCGATCCACTCGATGGTCTCCAGGCCCCCGATGCCGTCCCACCGGGTGAACGACAGCAGGACCGTGGCCGCCGCGGGCAGCCACACCAGTCCGATCACGAGCAGGGCGGGCACACCCAGCATCAGGGCGAGGGTGGCGCGGTCGCCGCGCCCGTGGCGGGGGCCCGTTCCCGGGCGCCGGGCGCGGCCGGTTCGCCGCGTCGGACCGGGGGGCGGGGCCGCGGGGCCGTCGGACCGGACGGCAGGGGGCGGTGGGGGGGCGTTCGACGCCATGCCTGTCTCCTTCACTTCTGGTTCACCGGCCGAAGATCGACAGCTTCTGGCGCTGGATCGTGTCGGTCAGGTCGGCGATGTCGTCGGGTTGGCGCAGGAAGCGCTGGAGGGCGGGGATCATGACGACGGACGCGAAGTCGGGCCGGGTGTCCCGGTCCATGTACTGGGTGAGTGCCCGGGCGCCCGCGACCATGTCGTTGACCTTCGCGTCGAGTGCGCTGAACCCGCCGGTACCCGCGTCCAGGTGGGTGGGGAGCGCCTGCGGGTCGATCGCGGTGTAGATCTCCTGGGCCTCCAGGGAGCCCAGGTGGCCGAGGAGTTCGCGGGCCCCCTCCGCGTTGCGCGGGTTCCCGGAGACCATGAACCCGTCGATGGGGGCCTCGACCACGTCGGCGCCGATCTCGGGGTCGAACTCGGGGAAGGCGAAGCAGTCCAGGTCGTCCAGGTCCTCACCCTCGGGGAAGACGTGGGTGATGAACATGCCGCACAGCATCATCCCGGCCTCGCCCCGGACCAGGGCCGTCTGGGCCTCGTTGATCCCCCGCCCCAGGGGGTCGGGCTGGTGGTGGGGCAGGAGTTCGGCCCAGGCCCCGAAGACGCTCCTGACCTCGGACGAGTCCCAGGAGTGGTCGCCGTTGAGCAGTTCCAGGTGGAACTCGGGTCCGTTGAGGCGCAGGTTGAGGTGGTCGAACATGCCCATCGCCGGCCAGCCCTCACGGATGCCGGAGGCCAGGGGTTCGAGCCCGTCGGCGCGCATGCGCTCGCACAGCCCGACGAACTCCTCCCGGGTGGCGGGGACCTCGTAGCCGTGGCGCTCGAACACGCTCCTGCGGTGGAAGACCGCCCAGGGCGCGGTGGAGTCGGGGACCATGTACTGCCTGCCGTCGGAGGCGGTGCACAGGCTCCTCACCTGGTCGGTGAAGGCGTCCTCGAAGTGGCGGGCCCAGACGTCGGAGACGTCGCTGATCAGGCCCCGTTCGGCGAAGAAGCGCATCCGGTATCCCGCGAACCATCCGATGACGTCGTCGGGGGTGCCCTGGAGGTAGTTGTTGATGCTCTCCTGGAAGGAGGTGGAGTCGAAGGTGTTGACCTCGACGGTGCGGCCGGAGGCGGCCTCGTACAGCCCGAGGCTCTCCTCGACCGCCTCGCGCTGGGCGGGGTTGGCACGGTTCGAGGCCATCGTGACCATGGTCGGGTCGTCGCGGCTCGGGGTGCCGCACCCGGCGAGGCCGGGCAGGGCCAGAAGCGCCCCGGCCCCGGCCAGTCCGCCCAGCAGGGCGCGGCGCCGCAGGCCCGGTGGCCCCGGAGGTCTGTGGTGCATCGAGGGCTCCTCCGAACGAGGTGTGAAGACGATCACATTCCTCCATATGTTCGGGATGCCATCCCCACTTGTCAACACTTATCAACGTTTCTGAACAGAGAACCGCGTTCGATCGGCCCTATTGACACCAACGTGGAACCTGCAAGACTGGAACAAACAAGTTCCAACATTTTCAATCATCGCTTGGGGGATGGATGCTGGCCGCGCAACGGCAGGAGCTGATCCTCGAACAGGTCAGGCGGACCGGGGGCGTCCGGGTCGCCGATCTCGTCGAGAGCCTCGCGGTGTCGGACATGACCGTCCGGCGCGACCTCGACGCCCTCGAACACCGCGGCTCCCTGCGCAAGGTGCACGGCGGCGCCGTCGCACCGGAGGGCGCCCGCACCGAGGAGCCGGGCTTCGAGGCCAAGTCCACCCGCCAGGAGGACGAGAAGCACGCGATCGCCCGCGCCGTCGCCGACCTGGTCGAACCGCACAGCGCCGTCGGCCTGTCGGCGGGCACCACGACGGCCCTCGTCGCCGAGTACCTGGCCCACACCCCGGGTCTGACCGTGGTGACCAACTCCCTGCACGTGGCCGAGGTGTTCCACCGCACCTCCCGGCACGACCAGACCGTCGCCCTCACCGGCGGCTTCCGGACCCCCTCCGACGCTCTCGTCGGACCGCTCGCGCTCGCCTCCATCCGCGGACTCAACCTGGACACGCTGGTCCTGGGCGTGCACGGCATGCAGGAGCGCGCCGGGTTCACCACGCCGAACCTCATGGAGTCCGAGACCAACCGCGCCCTGGTGGACGCCGCCGCCAGCCTCGTCGTGGCCGCAGACCACAGCAAGTGGGGCACCGTCGGGATCAGCACCATCGCGCCGCTGGACCGCTGCGACGTGCTCGTCACCGACTCCGGGCTCCCCGACGCGGCACGCGCCGCCCTCACCGAACAGGTGGGCCGCCTCGTGGTCACCGATGTCCGGCCGCGAGAGGAGCGGGGATGAGGAGCGTTTCGCGGGACGGCCCGTCGGAGCACCACCGCGAAGGGCCCACCGGACAGCCGGGCGCCGGCCGCACGGAGCCCCCGCACCCGGTACGCAGGACCTCCGCGAAACTGGCCGACGGCCGGGAGATCGTCTACTTCGACGAGGGCGGCGCCGTCCGCGAGCCCGCGCCCGACCCGCGCGACCTGCCCCCGTCCGCCACCGGGTCCGAGATGCGCCTGGACCCGCTGCTGCGCGAATGGGTGCTCGTCGCGTCCCACCGGCAGGGCCGCACCCACCTGCCATCCAGCGACGAGTGCCCCCTGTGCCCCTCGTCCGGCGGACGGACCACCGAGATCCCGGCGTCCTCCTACGACGTGGTCGCGTTCGAGAACCGCTTCCCCTCCCTCGTCGCCGACGACGGCCGGGAGCTGGAGGAGGTCGGCGAACTGGAGCCGTCCCGCCGGGTGGGCGCGGGCCGCTGCGAGGTCCTCGTGTTCGGGTCCGACCACCACGCGTCGTTCGCCGACCTCACCCCCCGGCGCGCACGCACCGTGATGGAGGCCTGGGTCGACCGGACCCGCGCCCTGTCAGCGCTGCCCGGCGTGGAGCAGGTGTACTGCTTCGAGAACAGGGGGCCGGAGATCGGGGTGACCCTGCACCACCCGCACGGCCAGATCTACGGCTTCCCCTTCGTCACCCCCCGCACCCTGCGCACCCTCGACTCCGCCGAGGAGTACCGGACGCGCACCGGCGGCGACCTGTTCGCCGACGTCCTGCGGGCCGAGCAGGAGGCGGGGAGCCGGATCGTCGCGCGGACCGAGCACTGGACGGCGTTCGTCCCGGCCGCCGCCCGCTGGCCCGTGGAGGTGCACCTGTACCCGCACCGGGCGGTGCCCGACCTGCCGGCCCTCACCGGTGCCGAACGTGACGACTTCGGGCTCCTGTACCTCGACGTCCTGCGCCGCCTGGACTCCCTGTACGACACGCCCCTGCCCTACATCTCGGCCTGGCACCAGGCCCCCGTGCGGGACCCCCGGCGCGGTCTGGCCCGTCTGCGCCTGGAGCTGTTCTCCGTCCGGCGCGCGCCGGGCAAGCTCAAGTACCTCGCCGGAACCGAGTCCGGCATGGGCGTGTTCATCAACGACGTCGCACCAGAGACCATCGCCCAGCGCCTCAGGGAGGTAGCACGGTGAAACTGCTCGTCACCGGCGGAGCCGGATACATCGGCAGTGTGGTGACCGCACTGCTCCTCCGGGCCGGACACGGGGTGACGGTGCTGGACGACCTGTCCACCGGGCACCGCGACGCCGTGCCCGAGGGCGCCCGGCTGGTGGTCGCCGACCTGGCCGACGCCGCCGACGTGCTGGACCCGTCGGTGGAGGCCGTGCTGCACTTCGCCGGGAAGTCGCTGGTCGGCGAGTCCGTCGACTCCCCCGAGGTCTACTGGCGCACCAACGTGGCCGGTTCCCTCGCCCTCCTGGACGCGGTCCGACGCCACGGCGTCCGCCGGATGGTGTTCTCCTCCAGCGCCGCCACCTACGGCGAGCCCGCCTCCCACGCGCCGATCGAGGAGACCGATCCGGCCGTGCCCACCAACCCGTACGGGGCGAGCAAGCTCGCCGTGGACCACATGCTGGAGTCCTGGGCCCGCGCGTACGGGCTGGGCGCGGTGAGCCTCCGCTACTTCAACGTGGCCGGGGCCCACCTGGGCCTGGGCGAACGGCACGACCCCGAGACGCACCTGGTGCCGAACCTGCTCCGCGTGGCCGCCGGGGAGAAGGAGCGCGCCGACGTGTACGGCACCGACTACCCGACCCGCGACGGGACGGCGGTGCGCGACTACCTGCACGTCGCCGACCTGGCCGACGCGCACCTGCGTGCCCTGGAGCGCGTGGTGCCGGGGACGTTCCGCGCCGTCAACCTGGGCACGGGAGGCGGGCACACCGTGCGCGAGGTCCTCGACTCCGTCCGCAGGGTCACCGGCCGCCCCGTCCCGGCGGTGGACTCCCCCCGCCGCCCCGGCGACCCTGCGGTCCTGGTCGCCGCCAACGGGCGCGCCCGAAGCGAGCTGGGGTGGACGCCGACCCGCACGCTCGACGAGACCGTCGCCGACGCGTGGGGGTTCGCCCGCTCCCTCCCCCGCACGTAACCCCGCAGGGCCTCCGACAGACGAGAGGACACCACCACATGAGCGACGTGTCGTCCGCGTTCCGCGCGGCGTTCGGCCACGGCCCGGAAGGGGTGTGGACCGCGCCCGGCCGCATCAACCTCATCGGGGAGCACACCGACTACAACGACGGGTTCGTCCTCCCCTTCGCCCTCCCCCTCGCGCTGACCGCCGCCGCGGCCCGGCGCTCCGGCGGCACCGTGCGGTTCCGGTCCCGGCAGGCCGCCGGGGAGTTCGGCGCCCCGCTGTCCGACCTGGTCCCGGGCGCGGTCGAGGGGTGGGCCGCCTACCCCGCCGGAGCGCTGTGGGTCCTGAGGGACGAGGGGTACGCCGTGGACGGTCTGGACCTGCTGGTGGACAGCACCGTCCCGACCGGTGCGGGGCTGTCCTCGTCGGCCGCGCTCACGTGCGCGGTGGTCATGGCGGCGGCCTCCCTGCACGGCGCGGAACTCGCCCCCGACCGGGTGATCCGGCTGGCCCAGCGGGTGGAGAACGACTTCGTGGGGATGCCCTGCGGAATCCTGGACCAGTCCGCGTCCATGCTGTCCACCGAGGGCCACGCCCTGTTCATGGACACCCGCACCATGGGCACCGAGCACGTGCCCTTCGCCCCCGGCGCGCACGGGCTCTCCCTGCTGGTGGTCGACACCCGCGCGCCGCACCGGCTGGTGGAGGGCCACTACGCCGACCGCCACCGGGCCTGCCGGGAGGCCGCCCGCTCCCTGGGGGTGGCGGCCCTGCGCGACGTCACCGACCTGCCGGGGGCCCTGGCCGCCCTGCCCGACGAGGTGTCCCGCCGCCGGGTGCGCCACGTGGTGACCGAGAACGCGCGGGTGCTCGACGCCGTCGCGCTGCTCCGCTCGGGTGACGTGCACGCGGTCGGCCCACTGCTGACCGCCTCCCACGCCTCCCTTCGCGACGACTACGAGGTCACCGTGCCCGAGGTGGACACCGCCGTGGACGCCGCCCTGGCCGCCGGCGCGCTGGGCGCGCGGATCACCGGCGGGGGGTTCGGCGGGTGCGTGATCGCCCTCGTCGCGGCCGACGCGGCGCGGACCTGCGTGAAGACGGTGCGGGAGGCCTACCGGGAGCGGGGTTTCGCCGAACCGGCGGTGTTCGAGGCCGTCCCCTCCGCCGGGGCCCGCCGCGTGGTCTGAGTCCGTCCGTCCCGTGGGAGGGGGTCCGGTCGACGGGGCCGGGAGCGCTTCCATGGACAATGGCGGCTGACCGAGAACAAGGGAGAACTGCATGGGCCTCAGGTTCGGACTGCTGGGCACGGGCTACTGGGCGGCGGAGACGCACGGCGCCGCACTGGACGCGCACCCCGACGCCACCCTCGCGGGGGTGTGGGGCCGCGACCCGGCCAAGGCCGCGGCGCTCGCCGACCGCTACGGCACCCGCGCGTACGACGACGTCGACGCGCTGCTGGCGGACGTGGACGCCGTGGCGATCGCCCTGCCGCCCGATGTGCAGGCCGACCTGGCTCTGCGTGCGGCACGGGCCGGGAAGCACCTGCTGCTCGACAAGCCGGTGGCGCTGTCGGCCGCGGCGGCCGGCGAACTCGCCGCCGAGGTCACCGCGCGGGGGTTGGCGTCGGTGGTGTTCTTCACCAACCGCTTCTCCGACACCGTCGAGGACTTCGTGCGTTCGGCCGCTGCCGAGGGCGGGTGGCACGGCGTCCGGGCGACGTTGTTCGCGTCGATCTTCCAACCGGGCAACCCGTACGGCGCCTCACCCTGGCGCAGGGAGCGCGGCGGTCTGTGGGACGTGGGCCCGCACGTGCTCTCGGTGGTGCTGCCGGTGCTCGGACCGGTCACGCGGGTGACGGCCATGTCCGGTCCCCGGCACACCACGCACCTGCTCACCCAGCACGAGGGCGGGGCCGTCGGCTCGTTCGCGGTCACCCTCGACGCCGCACCGGAGGCGAAGGCCTTCGAGATCGTCCTGCACGGCGAACGGGGCTGGGTCCCTGTGCCGGGCGGCGACCGGACGGCGGTGGAGGCGTTCGGGGTGGCGATCGACCGCCTGTCGGCCCAGGTCGGCGGGGCCACCGACGAACCGTGTGACGTGCGCTTCGGCCGGGACGTGGTCGCGGTTCTGGAGGCCGCCGAGAGGTCCGTGTCCCTCGGCCGGGCCGTGGACGTGGCCACCGGGTAGGAACCCGGTGGCCCGGCCCCGCCCCGGTCGGCCCGACCGGCCGGGGCGGGGGCCTAGGCCCTCCCCCGCGTGTTCTTGGAGTACATACCGTCCGCCAGGTAGACGATTCCGGCGGCGAGCAGGACCTGGATGACCAGGATGAAAAGGAACTGCGGCCAGATCATCGCCCCGATCCAGCCACCGAGGAAGGCCGCGACGATGCCCAGGAGCAGGGTGAGCCAGATCGGCAGGTGCTGCTTTCCGGGAACGATGAGGCGGCCCAGCGCTCCGATGATGAGGCCGATGACGATCGCACTGATGATTCCGGTGATCTCCACAGGTTCCTCCCAAGTAGGTGCCCTCCCCTGTTCCCGCCGCTGATCAGGGAAAACGCGGCCATCCCATCCCCTGAACGACTCTTTTGCCGCATTTTTGCCCCTTGGTTCTGCACGGCAGCGCCGGAGTCGGGCGACCTCGCGGGGCGGCGGGGACACGGAAGCAGGGGTCCCCGGGAGGGTGGCGGCACAGGTGGCACCGGCGCCGCACGCCGGCCGTCTCGGGGCCTCCCCGGATGGTTCTGCCGTCCGCAGAAGGGCCCCGGCTCCCTCCCCTGCGGACCGGGGGCGGCGTACGCTCGGGGAGACCGCCGTTCACCCACCGGGAGGCCCCGATGACCGACGTCCTACACTCCCTGGACGAGGCCCGGCGGGGTCACCGCGCCGAGGAACCGCCGGAGCCGCTCATGCGCGACCTCATCGGCGACCTCCTGCGGTGGACCCGGACCGAGCAGGGCCGGACCCTGCGCGAGGTGGCGGAGGACGCCCAGGTCTCGCTCCCCTACCTGTCCGAGATCGAGCGCGGCCGCAAGGAGGCCTCCTCCGAGGTCCTCGCCGCCGTGTACCGCTCCCTCGGCCTGAGCATGTCCGACGTGCTCGGCGCCCTGTACCAGCGGACCGTGGCGGCCCCGCTCCAGCGAACGGGTGCCCGCCCGGTCGAGCACCGGCCCGTGCGGGCGGTCCCCGCCGGCGCGCCCGCCCACCGGGCCGACATCATGTCCCTGGCCGCCTGAAAGCGGCCCCCGGGGCCGCACGCGGCGGCCTCGGGGCCGGCCTTCCTCACACCGGGGCGGCCTCCACGGCCCTCGGCGCGGTCTCGCGCGTGGTGATGATCCCGTCCACCAGCCCGTACTCCTGGGCCTGCCGGGCGGTGAAGATCTTGTCCCGGTCGGTGTCGGCGCGCAGACGCTCCACCGACTGCCCGGTGTGCCTGGACAGGATCTCCTCCACCTGTGAGCGCACCCGCAGGATCTCGCCCGCCTGGATCTCCAGGTCGGCGGCGACGCCCTGGCCCTCCCCCGAGGGCTGGTGCAGCAGGACCCTCGCGTGCTCCAGCGCCAGCCTCTTGCCCGGCGCCCCCGCCGCGAGGAGGACCGCCGCCGCGGAGGCGGCCTGGCCCATGCACACCGTGGCGACGTCGGCGCGCACGAACCGCATGGTGTCGTAGATCGCGGTCAGTGCGGTGTTCGAGCCGCCCGGGGAGTTGATGTACAGCTGGATGTCGGCGTCGGCGGACTCGTAGTCGAGGTGGAGCATCTGCGCCATGACCACGTTCGCGACGTCGTCGTCGATCGGCGTGCCCAAGAAGACGATCCTCTCCGACAGGAGCCGGCTGAAGACGTCGAAGGACCGTTCGCCGCGGGGGGTGCGCTCCACCACCATCGGCACCGTGTACCGCCCGCTCATCGCGTTCCTCCCGTCGTGCCCGTGGCGAAGCCGGGGGCGTGCGCGCCCAGCCGGATGCCGCCGCCGTCGACCTCGGACACGGACGTGACGACGTGGTCGACGAACCCGTAGTCCCGTGCCTGCTCCGCCGTGAACCAGGCGTCGCGGTGCTGGTCCCTGGAGATGGCCTCCTCCGTCTGCCCGGTGTGCCGGGCGATCAGCCGGATCATGGTCTGCTTGGTGTAAGCGAGGTTCTCCGCCTGGATGGCGATGTCGGCGGCGGTCCCGCCGAGCCCCCCGCTGGGCTGGTGCATCATGATGCGCGAGTGCGGGAGGCTGTAGCGCTTGCCGGGCGCGCCGACGCAGGCCAGGAACTGGCCCATGCTCGCCGCGAACCCCATGACCAGGGTGGACACGTCGTTGGGTACGAAGTTCATCGTGTCGTAGACGGCCAGACCCGCGGAGACGGATCCGCCGGGGCTGTTGACGGCCAGCGTGATGTCCTTGTGCGGGTCCTCGTCGGCGAGCAGGAGCAGCTGTGCGCAGACGCGGTTCGCGCTCGCCTCGTCGACCTGGGTGCCCAGCATCACGATGCGGCTGCGCATCAGGCGTGCCGCCATCTGGTCGTCGAAGGCCGTGCCCGCCACCTCGTGTGAGGCGGTGGGCCGTGCGTGGATGGACATGGAGCCCTCCTCGTCCGGTTCTGCCGGTGCGGGGCGGTCGCCCGTCCGGCCGGTGGTTCCAGCCTGCGGCGGCGGACCGGGCGGCTTCCACTGTTTCGGCCCGCCGCAGATCTGCCCCTGGCAGACACCGGCCCGCGTGCCCCGGCCGCCGGCGGGTCTCGCCCCGGTGGCCTCAGGAACGGGCGAGGCGGTCGACCACCCCGTGCACACCGGCGCGGATCCGCGCCTCGGGCATCCCCCGCACCCGCCGCTGGTGCACGTAGAGCGCTGCCTCCAGCGGTGTGAGCAGCGCGTCGGCCAGGTAGGCGGGGTCGGCGTCGGGGCGCAGCTCCGCGACCAGGGAGACCAGGTGCGCGTGGTGAGCGGCGTAGGCCCCGCTCCGGTAGCGGGCGTCGGCGGAGGCGGTCTCGGCGACGGCGAGGAGTTCGGCCTGGTCCTCCAAGCGGTCCACGAAGGCGTCGGCGAAGGCGTGCAGCCGGTCGAGGGCGGGCGCGCCCGGCCCGAGGGGCGGGGGTCCTTCGAGGAAGTTCCTCTGGAACTCGTACTCCTGGGAGTCGACCATCGCGTGGGTGAGTCCGGCCAGGTTGCCGAAGCGCCGGTAGACCGTGCCGACGCCGGTGCCCGCGCGGGCGGCCACGGCCTCCAGGGTGAGGCCGTCCGCTCCGTGGTCGGCGAGGAGTTCGCGCGCGGCGGCGACGAGGGCGCGGCGGTTGCGCGCGGCGTCGGCGCGCTCGGGACGCCCGGCCCCCGCCATGGGAAGCGCCCGGCGCCGCGGCGCGGGGCCGCTCACGGGGCCGTCTCCGGGGGTTCCTGGTGACCTGCGAACACGCGGCGATTATAGCCAGGCCCCACCGCCCCCTTGTAAGTGGAATTAATTCCACTTAGTATCGGCCGCGTGGGGGCCCTCCCCGCTCGTACCACCACCGCATCCACGCATCAGGGAGCCCGGCATGGCCCACGACAGCACTCGGACACCCCTCGCCGGACGGGTCGCACTCGTCACCGGCGGCAGCCGCGGTATCGGCGCCGCGATCGTCCGCAGGCTCGCCGCCGACGGCGCCGACGTGGCGTTCACCTACCTCAACGCGAAGGAGCGCGCCGACGCGCTGGTCGGTGACGCCGAGTCGAACGGAGTCCGCGCCCTCGCCCTTCGCGCCGACTCCGCCGACCCGGAAGAGGTCCGCGGCGCCGTGGAGCTCGTCCACGCACGCCTGGGAGGCCCGGACATCCTGGTGAACAACGCCGGAATCGCCGCCTTCGGCCCCTTCGACGACGCCACCGTGGCCGAGTTCGACCGGGCGATGGCCGTGCACGCCCGCGCCGCGTTCGTCGCCGCCCAGGCCGCCGTGCGGCACATGGGGCCGGGCGGCAGGATCGTCAGCATCGGGACCAACCTGAGCGAGCACGCGTCCCTGCCGCAGACCGTCCTGTACACGACGAGCAAGGCGGCCCTGGCGGGGCTGACCCGCTCGCTGGCGCGGGAGCTGGGACCCCGGGGAATCACCGTGAACCTCGTCCACCCGGGGTCCACCGACACGGAGATGAACCCGGCGGACGGGCCCGACGCCGAGGCCGAGCGGGCGCTGACCGCGCTGGGGCGCTACTCCGCCCCGGAGGACGTGGCGGCGTCGGTGGCCCACCTGGCCGGTCCGGGCGGGCGCAGCATCACCGGGACCTCGATCCTGGTCGACGCCGGGGCGAACGCGTGAGCGCGCCGCACCCACCCGAGTGGCTTCCGCTCTCCTGGCTGCTCCTCCTGGTCGCCGCCGCCCTGGAGGTGGTGTGGGCGCTGGCGATGAAGGAGTCGCACGGCTTCACCCGGCTGTGGCCGAGCGTGCTGGCGGTCGGCGCCGCCGCGACCAGCTTCACCCTGCTCTCCCTGGCACTGCGCGACCTCCCCGTCGGCACGGCCTACGCGGTGTGGGTCGGCCTCGGCGCGGCCGGGGTGGTCCTGGCCGGGATCGCGGTCCTCGGCGAGGCCGCCGACCCGCTGCGGCTCGGCTTCGTCCTGCTGATCCTGGCCGGCGTCGCGGGACTGCACCTCGTGGAGGGGCGGGAGCCCGCCCCCGCCGCGGCGCACGCGTCGCGCGAGGGGCCACCGGAGGTTTCCGGCTGAGCCCTTCCCCCCTCGGCCCCGGGTGCGCACGCAGCGCCGACCGGTTCCTCGCTCCGCAGGAGCCGGGCCCGCGCGGGCGGCCCGGGGTCAGGTGTCGTCCACCGCCGCGCGCAGGTCCCGCAGGAGCGTGAGCACGACGGGCCGCAGGGACGGCCTTATGGCGTCGAAGACCTGCCGCTGCTTGCGCTCCATCTCCTTGCGCCGGACGGCGAGGACTCTCTCACCCTCCTCGGTGATGGCCACCACGGTGCTCCGCTCGTCGCGTTCGGAGCGACGGCGCGCCATCATGCCCTTGCGCTCCAGCTGTTGGATCATGCGGGTGGCGGAAGGAGAGGAAACGCCCACGATCTGGGCGACGGCGCCGACGCTCGGGCTGTCCATGCCCCGTACCGCCTCCATGAGCAGGGCCTGCGTCAACGTGAGTTCCTCGGCTCCCCGGTGTCCGTGTCCGCTGCGCGAGCGCGCGTGGATCGCCGCGTTGATCAGTTCGGTCCAGGCACGCTGGAACTCTTCGAGCTCGGCACTGGGCTGCTCGGCACTGGGTTCGTGGGTCTCGTCGGGCACGAAACGGTCCTCGCAGGCTGGGCGGGCGTCGCGGGTCCTCCGACCCGCGCGGTGGTTTGACGTTTGTGTAGTCTAACTATTAAATAGCTTGGGCACGCAAGTTCATAAGCATCCATGCCCCCTCAAAACGTGGTGACACCCCGTCCATGCGTCCAGATCTGGACGAAGAGGTCCGCCGTAGGGGGCAGTGGACGTCCGTCCGGCACCGGGCGGGCCCGGACCGGTCCGGGAGGGGCGCATTGACAACAGTGCTGATCGCGCATTTCATCGCAGCGGCGATCGCACCCTTACTGGTGCGCCAGTGGGGCCGCAACGCCTTCTTCGCCCTCGCCGTCGTCCCCGGCGCGTCCACGGTCTGGGCCCTCTTCCAGACGCCCACCGTCCTGCGCGGCGGCGAGCTGTCGACCGCCGTCGAATGGGCCCCCGAGTTCTCGCTCCGGCTCGGCCTGTACATGGACACGCTCGGCCTGGTCATGACGCTCATCGCCGCCGGCGTGGGCACCCTGATCCTGGTCTACTGCGCCCGCTACTTCCACGACTCCGAGCCCGGCCTGGGCCGCTTCGCCGGGGTGTTCGTCGCCTTCGCCGGGGCCATGCTCGGCCTCGTCCTCGCCGACGACCTCATCCAGCTCTTCGTGTACTGGGAGCTGACCACGGTCTTCTCCTACCTGCTCATCGGGCACAACACGGAGCTCAAGGAGAGCCGCCGCTCGGCGATGACGGCCCTGACGGTCACCACGTTCGGCGGCCTGACCATGCTGGTCGGCATGATCGTGCTCGGCGAGACCGCCGGGACCTACGTGATCTCCGAGATCGTCGCGGCCCCGCCCTCGGGCACCGTGGTCAACGTCGCGCTCGGCCTCGTGATGATCGGCGCGATGTCCAAGTCGGCGCTGTTCCCGTTCAGCCTGTGGCTGCCCGCCGCCATGCGCGCCCCCACGCCGGTCTCCGGCTACCTGCACGCCGCGGCCATGGTCAAGGCCGGCGTCTACCTGGTCGCCCGGCTCACCCCGGCCTTCCCCGACTCCGCCGTCTGGACCTACTCGGCGATGTTCTTCGGCGTGCTCACCATGCTCCTCGGGGGCTGGAAGGCACTGCGCCAGTACGACCTCAAGCTCGTCCTGGCCTACGGCACCATCAGCCAGCTCGGCTTCCTCATCACCCTGCTCGGCACCGGAACCCGCGCCGCCGCCCTGGCCGGTATCGCGATGCTCATCGCCCACTCGCTGTTCAAGGCGCCGCTGTTCCTCGTGGTCGGAATCATCGACCACAGCACCGGAACCCGCGACCTCCGGGAACTCTCGGGGTTGCGCACCTCCATGCCCGCGACCTTCTGGATCTCGGTCGTGGCGCTCGCCTCGATGGCGGGCCTGCCCCCCACCCTCGGCTTCGCCGCCAAGGAACTCGCCTTCGGCGCGTTCACCGAGGGCGGCCCCTTCGCGACACCCGTCCTCGTCGGCCTGGTCGTGGGCTCCACCCTCACGGTCGCCTACAGCCTGCGCTTCCTGTGGGGCGCGTTCGCCGTCAGGGAGGACGTCCCGGACACGCCGGTGCACGCCCCCGGAGCCCTCTTCCTGGCGCCCGCCGCTGCCATGGCCGCGCTCAGCCTCCTGGGAGGACCGCTCTCCCACACGCTGGACGTCCTCCTCGCCCACTACGCGGACACGGTCCCCCTCGCGCCCGGCGCGTACGCGACGCACCTGGCGCTGTGGCACGGCTTCGAGCTCCCGCTCCTGCTGTCCGCGGTCTGCGTCATCGGCGGCCTGGTGCTGTTCTACCTGCGCCACCAGGTCGTGTGGATCGGCACCCGCACCTCCTTCGTCGAACCCGACCGGGTCTACCGCCGGATGCTCGCGGCGCTGGAGAACCTCGCCCTGCAGGTCACCGGCCGGACCCAGCGGGGTTCGCTCCCGGTCTACCTCGGCACCATCCTGGTCTCCCTCGTCGTCGCGGCGGGCTGGTGGATGGTCAGCGGGCGTATCTGGGAGGGCCCGCACCCCGAGGTCCGCCTGTGGGACACCCCGGTCCAGGTCATCCCCGTGTTGATCGTCGCCGGCACGGCCCTGCTGACGCTGTTCGTGCGGCGGCGGCTGTTCGCGGTGATCCTCGTCGGTACCGGCGGCTACGGCATCGCCGCCCTCTTCTACCTGATGGGCGCGCCGGACATCGCGCTCACCCAGTTCCTCGTGGAGACCGTCAGCCTGGTGGTCTTCGTCCTGGTGCTGCGCCGGCTCCCCTCCCACTTCTCCGCGCCCGCCCTGCGCGGCCGCCGGATGTGGAACATGGCCATCGGCGGCGCCACCGGGGTCCTCGTCGCCGCGATGACCTGGTTCGCCCTCGCGGGGCGGCAGGCGCCCTCGGTCTCCGAGGGGTACCCCGCCGCGGCCGAGGAGTCGGGCGGCTACAACATCATCTCGGTGCTGCTGGTCGACGTCCGCGCGTGGGACACCATGGGCGAGATCGCGGTGCTCGCCGCCGCGGCGGCCGGTGTCGCCAGCCTGATGTTCGTGCGCCGCCGCGTCCAGCCCCGCAAGGCGCCGGGCGGCGTGATGGCGGTGTCCGTCACCAAGGCCCCCCAGCCGGCCACCGGCCAGGACAGGATCGACCTGGGCGCGCTGCGGATGGCACCGGACAGCCTCCACATCAAACCCCGGTGGAACAACGCCTGGCTGCCGGGGGCGGACGCCCTGCCCACCGAGCGCCGGTCGGTCATCTTCGAGGTCGTCTCGCGCTTCCTCTTCCCGGTGATCATGGTGATCTCCGTGTACCTGCTGCTCACCGGCCACACGGCCGTCGGCGGCGGCTTCGCGGGCGGCATCGTCGCCGGTCTGGCGTTCATCGTCCGCTACCTCGCCGGGGGCCGGTACGAGCTGTACGCCACGGCGTGGGTGCAGCCGGGCGCCCTGATCGGCGCGGGGCTGGCGCTGGCCACCGGCACCGCGCTGGGCGGGGCCGTCTTCGGTACCGACGTCCTCGCGGGCGGCGACGCCTACATCGACTTCTGGATCCTGGGCGAAGCCCACGTCACCGTGTCCCTGCTGTTCGACATCGGCGTGTACCTGCTGGTGATCGGCCTGATCCTGGACATCCTGCGCAGTCTCGGCGCCCGTATCGACGAACAGATCGAACGGGACGCCGCGCGCGCGGAGGAGGAGGCCAGGGCCGGAGCGCCCGCACGGGCCGAGGAGGTCGCCTCGTGAACGAGTCCCCCAGCCTGATCCTCGTCATCCTCATCGGCGTGCTCGTCGCGGTCGGGGTCGTGCTCCTGCTGGAGCGCAGTCTGACCCGTGTCCTGCTCGGCTTCATCGTGATGAGCAACGGCGTCAACCTGATGATCCTGTCCATGGCGGGAGAACCAGGCGAACCGCCGATCCTGTGGCTGGCCGAGCCGGAGGAGATGACCGATCCGCTGCCGCAGGCGATGGTCCTGACCGCGATCGTCATCACCCTCGGCATCACCGCGTTCCTACTGGCGATGGCGTACCGCAACTGGCAGCTCGAAGGCAACGACGAGGTCCAGGACGACGCCGAGGACATCAGGATCGTGCAGGGCGAGGGCCGCCGCGCGGTGCGGCAGCGCTTCGCCAAGGAGCGCCGCAGGCTCCAGGCCGACATCCGCCGCCAGCGCGCCGAACTCCAGGCGACCATCGCCGCCGCCGACGCACAGGAACTGGCCGAGCAGGCCCGTATCAAGGCGGAGATCGCGGCGGCCCAGGCCGAACTGGCCCGCTACGAGGTCGAGGCCGAGGACAGCGGACCGGACGAGCAGTCACAGGAGACCATGCGGCGGCTGACCGACCGCGCGGAGAGCATGACCGCCCAGGTACAGGAGCTGCGCGGGCGCATCCGCCTGGGCCGCAGGCGGCTGCGCGAGCACCGCCGGGCCGACCGGGCCGCCGAGCGCGAACTGTGGCGCGAACTGCGCCGCCGCATCCGCTCGCAGCGGCGCCAGGCACGCCAGACCATGTCGGCCGAGCGCGAGCGCCTGGCCCGTGCCGAGGACAGCGACCTGCAAGGGAGTGACTGATCATGGATGGGGAATACCTCGTCGGTTTCGTGCACTACCTCATTCCCCTGCCGGTGGTGCTCCCGCTGTTCGCGGCCGGGGTCAAGCTGGCGCTCGGCATCCGCTGGCCGAGGGTCCAGCAGTGGCTGAGCGTCATCTCCCTGGCCCTCGTGCTGCTCATCGGCTTCGCGCTGATGCTGGGCGCGTCCGAGTTCGGCCCGCAGGCCGTGCAGGTGGGCGGGTGGGAGGCGCCGATCGGCATCACCCTGGTCGCCGACCAGCTGTCCGCCCTGATGGTGACGGTCTCGGCGGCGATCACGCTCGCCGTGCTCGTCTACTCGATCGGCCAGGGCATGGCGGGCAAGGCCGAGGTCGCCCCGCTGTCGGTCTACCAGCCCACCTACCTGATCCTGGTGGCGGGCGTCTCCAACGCCTTCCTCGCCGGCGACCTGTTCAACCTGTACGTCGGGTTCGAGATCCTGCTGACCGCCAGCTACGTGCTGCTGACCCTGGGCGGCACCCAGTCGCGGATGCGGGCGGGCGCCATCTACGTGGTCGTGTCGCTGGTGTCGTCGGTGCTGTTCCTGATCGCCATCGCGCTGATCTTCGGCGCCACGGGCACGGTCAACATGGCGCAGCTCGCCGAGCGCCTCCCGGAGGTCGCCCCGGACCTCAGGGTCGTCCTCCAGGTGGTACTGCTGTTCGCGTTCGGCATCAAGGCGGCGGTCTTCCCCCTGGCCGCCTGGCTTCCCGACTCCTATCCGACCGCCCCCGCACCGGTCACGGCGGTGTTCGCGGGCCTGCTCACCAAAGTGGGCGTGTACGCGATCATCCGCACGCAGACGCTGCTCTTCCCCGGCCTGATCCTCAACGACCTGCTCATGTGGGTGGCGCTCGCCACCATGGTCATGGGCATCCTCGGCGCGGTCGCGCAGACCGACATCAAGCGCCTGCTGTCGTTCACGCTGATCAGCCACATCGGCTACATGCTGTTCGGTGTGGCGCTCGGCAGCGAGCACGGCCTCGCCGGCGCGGTGTTCTACGTCGCGCACCACATCACCGTGCAGACCACGCTGTTCCTGGTCACGGGGCTCATCGAGCGCCGCGGCGGATCGACGTCGCTGGACCAGCTGGGCGGGCTGGGCAGGATCGCGCCGGTGCTGGCGGTCCTGTTCTTCATCCCCGCGATGAACCTGGGCGGCATCCCGCCGCTGTCCGGTTTCCTCGGCAAGATCGGCCTGCTCCAGGCCGGCATCGAGGCGGGCACCCCGCTCGCGTACACGCTGGTCGCGACATCGGTCCTGACCAGCCTCCTCACCCTGTACGTGATCGCCCGGGTGTGGAACTACGCGTTCTGGCGGACCCCCTCCGAAGGCATGGTGGCCGAGCCCGGCACCGTGCTGGAGGACGTCGAGACCGACGACACGTCGACCGCGGCCCTGGGCCCGGGCGAGGCGGTCGGCCCGTCCTCGCGCCTGGGCGACACCTCGACCCTGGCCGGCCCCGTCGTCACGTCGGTCGTCCTGCCCAAGAGCATGGTCGGCGCCACGGTCGCCCTGGTCGCGTTCGGCCTGGCCCTGACCGTGTTCGCGGGCCCGCTGATCCGGTACTCGTCGGAGGCCGCGGTGGAGCTGACGGCCCGGGCCCCCTATATCGAGGCGGTTCTGGGAGGCGACCGATGATCGAGCTGAAGGCGAGGAAGAGGAGGGGCATGGCCGCGCTGCGGCGGCGCCTGGGCAAGGTCCAGGTTCCGGTGGCGCTCGGCATGACCCTGGTGTGGCTGCTGCTGTTCAACGGCTTCCGGCCGCGCTTCGAGTCCCTCGGCCTGCTGGTCCTGGGGTTCCTGGTGTCGGTGCTGATCATGCTGGTCTTTCCGCTGCCGCCGATCACCCCGGGGTTCCGGTTCCGGCCGCTGCACCTGGTCCGCCTGCTCGTGTACGTGTTCGCCAGGATGGCGGTGGCCAGCTTCCGGGTCACGGTCCAGACCCTCTCCCCGGGTCCCGTGCGCAGCTCGGTGGTCGCGGTCCCGCTGCGCACCGGCTCCGACCTGATGCTGGTCTGCACCGCGATCGCCAGCTCGATCATCCCCGGCAGTGTGATCGTCGAGGTCGGCCAGCCGGACCACGTCCTGTACGTGCACCTGCTCGGCGCGGACGACGAGAGGAGCATGGCGGAGGGCCGGAAGGACATCTGGAACCTGGAGGAGCGGATCGTGATGGCCCTGGGCACCCGTGAGGACATCGAGGCACTCCGTTCGGACCGGACAAACGCCGCACGGGGGGAGGACGCGTGAACTTCCTGTGGACCACCATCGGCCTCCTGCTCGCGGCGGCCGTCCTGCTGGGCGTGATCCGGATGCTGATCGGCCCGAGCATCCTGGACCGGGCGCTGTCCGTGGACGTGCTGCTCGCCTCGGCACTGACCGGGATCGGCGCCTACGCGGCCTTCAACCGTGACCCGACGGTCCTGCCGACCCTGCTGGTGCTGTCGCTGCTGGGCTTCATCGGATCGATCAGCATCGCGAAGTTCGTCGCCCGGCGGCCCGAGGAGCACGTCGCCGCGCCGGCCGAGCCGGTGGACCCGCCACCGGAGGAGGGGAGGTCGTCATGAGCGACCAGCTCGTCACCGTCCTGGACTGGATCGCGATCCTGTGCCTGCTGGTCGGGGCCTTCTTCTCCCTCGTGGCCGGGATCGGCCTGATCCGCTTCCCCGACCTGCTCGCCCGCATGCACACCACGGCGAAGCCGCAGGTGCTGGGGCTCCTGCTGGTCCTGGTCGGGATCGGCATCCGGCTGATCCCCGAGGAGACCAACGTGTTCAACATCGGGACGCTGCTCCTGGTGGGCCTCTTCCAGATCGTCACGGTCCCCGTGGCCGGCCACATCGTCGCCCGGGTGGGCTACCGCACCGGGCGTATCCGCGAGGACCTGATCGTGCGGGACGAGCTGGCGGAGAAGCTGGCCGCCAAGCAGCGGGCGGCCGTCGGTGAGGAGACCCCCGGGACCCAGACCTGACCGGGTGCGGTCCGGAAGAGGTGACCGGACCGCACCGGGGCGGGGGGACGGCCCCGGGAGGTCGCCCTCCCGGGGCCGTTCCGCGTACCGCCCGCCGCGCCCCAGCGGGCGGCCCCGGGTGCGCGCGGACGGCCGTCCGCGCGCGGCTCACTGCGCGGGGCGCTCGGCCCCGTCATCGGCCATCAGCCTCGAACGGATGAGGAACCGGCGGCCCGTCGGCGCCTCCAGGGAGAAGCCCGCGCCGCGCCCCGGGACGACGTCGATGGTCAGATGGGTGTGGCTCCACAGGGCGAACTGCGAGCGGGACATCCACACCGGCACCGGTTCGGGCGTACCCGCGTCCAGGTCGCCCAGGCGGACGTCCGAGTCGCCGGTGCGGAACTCCCCCGCCGGATAGCACATCGGTGAGCTGCCGTCGCAGCACCCGCCGGACTGGTGGAACATCAGCGGTCCGTGTTCGTCGCGCAGCTCGCGGAGCAGGGCGGCCGCCGCCTCGGTGACGGCGACCCGCTCCGGCTCCGTGCCGCCGGGGGTGTCCATCAGAAGAGCCCCAGCGCCTGGTCCGAGTAGCTGACCAGCAGGTTCTTGGTCTGCTGGTAGTGGTCGAGCATCATCTTGTGGTTCTCGCGGCCGATCCCCGACTGCTTGTAGCCGCCGAACGCGGCGTGTGCGGGGTAGGCGTGGTAGTTGTTCACCCACACCCGGCCGGCCTGGATGTCGCGGCCGGCCCGGTAGGCGGTGTTGCCGTCGCGCGACCACACCCCCGCCCCCAGCCCGTACAGGGTGTCGTTGGCGATCCTGAGGGCGTCGTCGTAGTCGTCGAAGCGGGCGACGGACACCACGGGGCCGAAGATCTCCTCCTGGAAGATGCGCATGTCGTTGCGGCCCGCGAACACGGTCGGGGCGACGTAGTAGCCGCCGGACAGGTCTCCGCCGGGGTCGACCCGCTCGCCCCCGGTGAGGAGCTCGGCGCCCTCCTGCCGGCCGATGTCGATGTAGGAGAGGATCTTCTCCAGCTGGTCGTTGCTGGCCTGGGCACCGAGCATGGTGGCGGTGTCGAGCGGGTTCCCCTGCACGATCTTCCCGACCCGGTCCAGGGCGTCGCCCATGAACCGGTCGTAGACCGCGTCCTGGACGAGCGCGCGGGACGGACAGGTGCAGACCTCGCCCTGGTTGAGGGCGAACATCGTGAACCCCTCCAACGCCTTGTCGTAGTAGGCGTCCTCGGCGGAGGCGACGTCGGCGAAGAAGATGTTGGGGCTCTTGCCCCCGAGTTCCAGGGTGACCGGGATGAGGTTCTCCGACGCGTACTGCATGATCAGGCGCCCGGTGGTGGTCTCACCGGTGAAGGCGACCTTGCGCACCCGGGCGCTGCCGGCCAGCGGCTTGCCCGCCTCCACGCCGAAGCCGTTGACGACGTTGAGGACCCCGGGCGGCAGCAGGTCGGCGAGCAGCTCGACCAGCAGCAGGATGGACGCCGGGGTCTGCTCGGCGGGTTTGAGGACCACGGCGTTGCCCGCGGCGAGCGCGGGCGCGAGCTTCCAGGTGGCCATGAGCAGGGGGAAGTTCCAGGGGATGATCTGCGCGACCACGCCCAGGGGCTCCTGGAAGTGGTAGGCGACGGTGTCGCCGTCGATCTGGGAGTTGTGGCCCTCCTGGGCGCGGATCACCCCGGCGAAGTACCGGAAGTGGTCCACGACCAGGGGGAGGTCGGCGGCCAGGCACTCCCGGACGGGCTTGCCGTTCTCCCAGGACTCGGCGACGGCGAGCCGCTCCAGGTTCTCCTCGATCCGGTCGGCGACCCGGTGGAGGACGAGGGCCCGCTCGGCGGGCGAGGTGCGGCCCCAGGCGGGCGCGGCCCCGTGGGCGGCGTCGAGGGCGAGTTCGACGTCCTCGGCCCCGCTGCGGGCGATCTCGGTGAAGGTCTGTCCGGTGACGGGTGTCGGGTTCTCGAAGTAGCGGCCCCGGACGGGCTCGACCCAGGTACCGCCGATCCAGTTGCCGTAGCGCGGGGCGTACTCGACGATGCTGCCGGGCTGTCCGGGGGGTGCGTAGACCGTCATGGTGGCCTCCTTCTTCACGCGGGCACGGGCCGTGGCCGGGTGACCGCTTCCGGGAGAGATCTGAGGGCCGTGACGCTAGTCACCACGACGTTGCGACCACGTTGCGGGCGCGTGCGCCGGAGTCAGCGGCCGAGCCAGCGCAGCCTGCCTCGGAGGGCGGCGTGGCGGGGGGACGCCGGGTCGAGGGAGCGCAGCGCGGCGGTCACCACCCGGGGGTCGTCGCGCCACTCCGGGTGCTCCGACCAGGCCAGGAGCACGCCCGGCGGGGCGTTCGCTCCGAGTACCTCGCACACCTCCGCCTGGAGGCCGTCCCGGATCTCCGCCACCCCCGGCGCCTCCGAGCGCGGAAGGACCGGCCCGGTGTAGAGCTCCAGCGCCCTCCCGTAGGCGCCCTCCGCCAGGTGGCGCCGTACCTCGTCGATGTCGGTGGCCGGGGTGCGGAGCAGCCGGTAGGGGCGTGACGCGAGCAGCCCCGGCCCGAGCAGGCGGCGCAACCGGGACATCTCCGCGCGGACGGTGACCGGTGAGCCGTCGCGCTCGTGCAGCCGGGCGCCGAGCGCCTCACCGGTGAGGCCGCGCGGGTTGCGGGCGAGCAGGAGGAGGATCTCGGAGTGGCGGTTGCTCAGTTCCATGTCGCGGCCGTCGAGGACGAGTCCGGCCCCTCCGCGTCCCAGGACCCGCAGCACCGGTCCGGGCGACGGGGCCGGCTCCGCGTCCGTGGCCGGGTGCGCTCCGTCCCCCGCGTCGGGGAGGGGCGCCCCGAAGGACCCGGGGGCGGGCCGGGGAGGGGGCAGGCGCCCGCTGAGCCGCAGGGCCCGCAGCTCCATCTCCACGGCGGCGGCCGCCGTGCGCACCAGCGCCAGGGCCTGCGGGGAGGCGAGGTGGTGCTCCCCCGTGATGTCGAGGACGCCCAGGACCGCTCCCGTGACGGGGTCGTGCAGGGGCGCGGCCGAGCAGCTCCAGCGCTGCACCCCCCTGGAGAAGTGCTCGCTCGCGAACACCTGGACCTCGTGGCCCAGCGCGAGGGCGGTGCCGGGGGCGTTGGTCCCGGCGGACCGCTCGTGCCAGTTGGCACCCTCCACGAAGTGCATGCCCTCCGCGCTGTCGCGCAGGCCGTGGTCGCCCTCCACCCACAGCAGGCGGCCGGAGGCGTCGCCGACCGCGACGATCTGCGGTCCGGGGGACACGTCGACCAGGAGCCTGCGCAGCAGCGGCATGGCCGCGGCCAGGGGGTGGGCGTCGCGGTGGTCGCGCAGGGCGTGGCCGGTGAGCTCGACCCGGGGCAGGGTGGTGTCGGGGTCGACCCCGTGCAGGACGCTGCGCAGCCAGGACGCGCCGACGACGGTGCGGACGGGGCCGCTGACGCGGCCGGAGTCGGTGAAGCGCTCGTGGGCGGCGGCCACGTCCCGGCGCACGGCCTCGGGGTCGGCGTCCCACGACCACGCGTTCCACGTCCCGGACATCACGGCGCTCCCCTTCGTCGGGACGTCGGCGGACCGCCCCGACACCCCCGATTGAATCCGTGCCCGCCCGTCCTGACAAGGGGTTCTGCGCGAACGGCCGGGGAGCCGTCTCAGGCGGGCCGGGGGCCGTGTCCGGCCGGGAGGTCCGGCGGTGCGTCCGCCAGGGCCGCGAGCGCGATGGTCATCGCCACACGGGCCTGTGGGTCGTGCAGCGGCAGGTCCGCGACCGCGCCCATGCGGCGCAGCCGGTACCGCACCGTGTTCGGGTGCAGTTCCAGCAGCTCCGCCGACCGCCCCAGGTCCCCGTGCACGTACAACCACGCCCGCAGGGTGCGCGCGTAGTCCGTCCCGTGCTCGGCGTCGTGGCGTACCAGGTCCATGACGGGGTTGCGGGTGGGCAGCCTGCCCGCCTCCGCCACCAGCCGCAGCCGGCGCAGCAGCACCGCGTGCCAGGCGTCGTCGTAGACCACAGGTCCGGCACCCCCCGCAGAGCCGGGCCCGGTTCCCGGAAGCCCACGCGTCTCCCGCCCCTCCCCGGCCCCCGGCACCCCTTGGCCGTGCAGGGTCAGGCACTCGTCCGCCTCCTGCCTGCTGGCCGGGAGCCCGGACGGGTCCGCGGTGCCGCCCACCCCGGCGACGACGCCCAGCTGGTCCGGCAGCCCGCGCACCGTCGACCGCACCCACTCCACGGCCGGTGAGGGGTCGCCACCGCACGGAAGCACCGTGTACACGGTCGTACCGAGCAAGGTGCTGCGTCCGGGGCGCGACCATCCGAAACCGGTGGTGACCTGCTCGAACAGGTGCAGGATGGCCGCCTCCGGCTCGGTTCTGGCCCGCGCCTGGAAGGCGATCACCCGTAGGCCGGTGGCGAGCAGGCCCAGGCGGCCGGCCGCCTGGGCCGGATCCGCCGAACCCTCCAGCAGGTCGATCACCGACTCCGACTCCACCTGGCGTTCCAGGTCACTGCTCACCCTGGCGCGCAGCATGTGCAGCCCCACGGTGTGCGCCCCCTCCCTCAGGGCCCGGGACCGCTCGGCGTCCAGCGGGGCGTCGCACACCACCCACAGCGAACCGAGCAGTTCGCGCCCCACCCGGATCGGCGCGGCCGTGCGCCCGCCCAGTCCGAGTCCGGGCACGCCCGGCACGAAGCGTGGCTCGGCGGAGGAGGCCAGTCCGGCGAACACCCCGTCGGCGGCGAGCCTCTCGCGGACCCGCGCCGGGACCGCCCTGTCGATGACCGTGGCCCGGCGCACCCGGTCGGTGTCCCCCTGGGAGGCGGAGTAGGCGACGACGCGGGAGGCGCGGTCCTCGATCGTGACGGGCCCTCCGACCTCGGCGGCGACGGTGTCCGCGAGGGTGAACAGGTCGCTGGGCCCGCGTCCGGCCTCGGTCTCGCGCCCCTCCAGTACGAGCCCGTAGACGACGCCGGAGATCTGGCTCCACGAGACGGCGGGGTCGACGACGAGGAGGGCCAGTCCGCGCTCCCGAAGGTGTGCGCGCACGTCGTCCCCGGGCTCCGTGGCGGAGCGGAGCAGGACGGCGGTGGCGCGTGCCTGCTCGGCGAGGTGGACGGCCTCGGCCGCGGAGTCCACGCCGACCGCGAGGAACGCGTCGCCCAGGGGCGGGGTGTCGTCGGTGGGGTCGTGCATGGCGACGCTGCGCAGTTCCCTGCGGCGCAGGCCCTCCGCGCCGACCAGCCGGGCTCCGTAGCCGCCCAGCACGTTGACGAGCCGGTCGAGGTTGATCATCTCCCGCTCCCCTCCCACCGTGATGTTGTCGCTTTTCCACAAAATCAGGCCACGGGAATGTCGGATCAGGATAACCCTGCCTCCCGTTGCCGTGGACAGACTCGGTGATGAGCGGCAGCACCCCCTCGCCGGCCCTCGCTGTGTTTCTCCACCCACGGACCGAGCCGTGGCGTGGGCCCGTGAAGACAAGGAACGTTCCCATGACCAGGACCACCGACCGATGGATGACCAGGGAGGGCTACGAACGCCTCCAGGAGGAGCTGCGAGTGCTGCGCGGCCTCCCCGACGACGACCCGGGCACCACCGGGGCGGACCGGGGCGCGGGGAGCACAGTCCCCGCGCCCCGCTACATTCACGACCCGGCGGTGCGGCAGGCCCGCGTCCACACCATCGAGCGCCTGCTCAGCGAGGCCGTGGTGGACGAGGCCGCCCCCGACGACGGGATCGCCGCGCCGGGCAAGGTGCTCACCATCCGCTATGACGGCGAGGACGGGAGCGAGGAGTTCCTGCTGGGCCTGCGCGACGCCTCCGTGGCAGACGGGATGACCGTGTACTCGCCGGAGTCGCCGCTGGGGGCGTCCCTGCTGGGCGCCCGGCGGGGTGAGCGGCGCACGTTCACCTCCCCGCGCGGCGCGGTCATCGGGGTCACCCTGCTGGGCGCGGAGCCGTACCGGGCCTTCGTGGCGGGCTGAGCCCGCCGGTCCCACCGACCGGGACGGCCGCCCCCACGGGAAAGCGGGGCGGCCGTCCCGCGCGTCACGTACCCACCGGTCTCGGAGTCGGGACGAAGGGTCGCCACGCCATCGCCGCTGTAGCGACGTCCGGCGCTCAACCGCTGTCCACGGGCCAGAACTGGACACGGAGGACGAAGACGAGGCACAACCGCCGGTGCTCCTGGTACCAGAGCATCAGGCGTCCTTCCGCGTGGTCCAGAACTCGGGACACACCGGAGTCCTCGATCGGGGGATCTCCGAGATATCTGACCGAAGCGGCTTCGGCCAGACGCTGGGAAAGCTTCTCGACCTCCCGTTGGTCGACCGGGCGCAGACCTCCGACCACGTGTTCGGCGTCGGGAAGGTACTCCCAGAGAGTGTTTTTGAAGGCTTTCGGGTCGGCGAGCGGCCGTCCAGGCGATCTCTCGCAAGACGATGTGCGAAGTTCAGCCTGGTTGTGCTTCACGAGCGCAGAGGCGCGGCGAGAGGAAGCCTGGTGGACGCGAGTCCGGAAGGATTCAAAAACACGACCCGGGTCCAGTCCGTCACCTACGGACCCGCAGGGTAGCTTCACCGAGCATCTGTGAGATCTCCTTCGCCGCGTCCCGGGCGGCGTCGACATCAGCTGCCCTGCCCACGATCTCCTCCAGCTCGCGGAGACGGTCGGCACGTCGAGGATAGCGCCGGAGCTCGACGAACACCGCCCATCGGAAGAGAAAGGTGTGCATGGGAACAGTGCTGTCGGTCTGTACCGCTTCCTGCCACACCTGATGGAACTCGGCGTCGAAACGAACAGCCTCCGCCAGATCGAGCCGGGAAACCGCAACCCGCAGCGCCTGCTCCGTCATGGGGGTATCGGGAACAACGGTTCGTCGTGGCCGACAGAGCTGACAGCGGCTTCTGAACCCATCTTTTCCCCCGTCCCGGGCTCGAACAGAGGCCCCGGAGCAGCAGTCCATCCCAGTGACGCGGTGAGGGCCCCTCGTGGAGGCTCACACGCACCTCAGTCGCCCATGCGCACCGGAGGCCCATTCCCGCGTGCGGGGGGAGCACTGAGAAGTCGTTCAGCCGTACAGTTCCTTGGGGGTCCGTCCCCGCGTGCGGGGATCGTGCCTTCGCGCGTTGGATGGTGCGGCGCCGTGACGGACCGGAAGGGCTTGCCGTCCCGAACCCCTCCCCCGTGATCTTGTACCTCTGGCGGGCGTAGGCGCCCAAACCGCCTACAAGTACAAGATCATCGAGGTGAGAGCCCCCTCGGGTCACACCGGTAACGGTTCCGGTCGACCTCTCAGTAGCCGCCCGGACCGGGCTGGTTCGGCTGGCCGGGGTAGCCGCCCTGGCCCGGGTAGCCACCCTGACCGGGCTGACCGGGCTGACCGGGCGGGAAGTAGCCGCCCTGGTCGCCCTGGCCGGGGTAGTAGTAGCCGCCCTGACCGGGGTGACCGCCCGGGACCGGCGGCGGGCCGACGGGCGCGTGCGGGTCGGTCGCCTGGAACCACGCCTTCGAGTCCGCGTTCTCGACCAGGAACAGCACGACCATCGCCATGATCAGGCTGAAGGCGGGGTTGGAGTCGGTCAGGAGGCTGAGGGCGCCGTTGGCCACCGCGAGGCCGACCACGACGCGCAGGAGCATCCGCGCCCGGGGGCCGCCCTTGCCCATCTGCGTGATGACGTAGACCTCGAAGGCGGTCAGGAGGATGCCGAGGACCAGGACCGCCACGAGGGCCGCCATGGGCATGCCCATCTCGGCCTCGACCTCGGCGGTGGGCAGCGAGGTGAGCGCGATGACGCTGAGGAAGGCCACCCCGTAGAGGAGGGAGGCGATGACCGCCCGGATGATCAGGACGACCCTGACCGCCTTGAGGGTGGTCGGCATGGGAGGTCTGGGGGCAGGGGGATACATGGGGGAGGGTTCCTTGTCGTCGGGGCCATAGACGTGTGGGTCCGCGGGTGTCGCAGGGGATACGACTCCCCGGCGCGTCCGATGGTTCCCGGCCCCTCCGCCCGGCGGCTCCTCCCCCGGTCCGGTCCCGGCCCCCGGAGGCCGTCGCGGAGCCGTGGTGGGGCTGCCACCGGGTGGTTCGGCCCGCTCTCCGACCTCGCGACCATATGTGACGTGCATCACCCGTCAGCCCCGTGGCCTCCTGAAACACTTCCGCACCGGAGGCACCCACTGTTACTCCCGTTGACTTCAGTGTTACTAACTGATCACTTAGTTTCCAGTCTCTGACCCGCTACCAGGGAGACCTCATGATCGATCGCAGGCTTTTCCTCGGGGGCGCCACCCTCGCCGTGGGGGTCCCCCTCCTCGGCGGCTGCGCCTCGGGAGCGACCCAGGCGTCACTCGAATCGGACTCCTCGTCCCTGGCCAATCCGGGAGCGCTCCCGGTCAGCGTCGCCAACAACACCGGCCGGTTCTCCGACGGGGAGGTCCTCGTCTACGTCGTGGGGACCGACCTGACCACGAACCAGCACGTGTGGGTCGACGCCTCCGGGACACCCCACCCCGTCAGCGAGGACGACAACACCGACGACGGGTACACCGACTACTCGATCCCGCTCGACGCCCTCGGCGGCATGACGCTCCCCTACATGTCGGGGCGCATCTACCTCTCGCTCGGCGGCAAGCTCGGCATCCGCATCGTCACCGGAGGCGACGGCACCCCCGCGCTCCAGCTCCCCGCGGGCTGGGTCGAGAACGACCACGGCTTCGACGTGCTGCACGACTCGGTCGAGTTCACCCACAACGACGCCGGGATGTTCTGCAACACCAGCATGGTCGACCAGTTCAGCGTCCCCATCGGTATCCGGCTGACCGGCGACGCCGACCAGACCACCGGCATGTTCCAGCCGGGCGGACGGGCCGCCGTGTTCGAGACCCTCGCGGCGGACCCCGTCTTCTCGTCCCTGGTCCACGAGGACCTGCGGGTGATCGCCCCCGGGCACGCGCTCGACCAGGGGCTGTTCCCGTCGGACTACTTCGACCCCTACATCGACGAGGTCTGGTCGCACTACGCCTCCACCGACCTGACGGTCACCACGAACACCGGGACCTTCACCGGCCGGGTGCAGGGTGACCAGCTCGTCTTCGACGGGGGCGTCGCGCCGATCTCGCGGCCCTCGACCAGGGACGTCTTCTTCTGCGACGGGAACCTGGCCGCCCCCAACGACGGGATCACCGGCCCCGTCGCCGCCATCGTGGGCGCCGCGTTCAACAGGGGGACCCTGCTGACCGCCGCGCAGCAGCCGACCAACGACCCGGCCGGCTTCTACCAGGCGGAGATCGCCAACCACTACGCCGCTGTCTTCCACGAGAACACGGTGGACGGCAAGGCGTACGGCTTCGCCTTCGACGACGTGGAGGACTTCGCGTCCTACATCCAGGACCACGGTCCCTCCGCGCTGGAGATCACCCTCACGGCGTTCTGAGGCCGCGGCTCGCACCGCCCGCACAGGCGGGCGCCTCCGGGCCCGGATCGGATCCGGGGAGTCGCGTGACGGCGGCTCCCGTGCCCGCCCCCGGGGTCGAGCCCCCGACGCCCGGTCCACCGACCGTCGCCGGGACCCGTTTTCGCGGGTGGGGCGCGAAACGGGTCCCGTCGGTGCGGTGGACCGGGACCGGAAACGCCCCCGCGCCGTCCGGCACGGGGGCGTCCCCCTGCCCCCGGCCGGACACGGACCCCGGACCGCTGCCTCGCCGGCCGGAGGAGGGATCGTGGACGGGCTCGGTGTTTCGGCTCAAGAGGGCTGGACGGGCGGGGAGGAACTGTCCGAGATCATCGAGAGACGGAGACCGACCGGATGACAGGAGACAGCTGTGGGCAGATCAGTTCTGGTGACCGGAGGGACCCGGGGCATCGGGCTCGGTATCGCCAAGGGGTTCGCGGCGGCCGGGGACCGGGTGGTGGTCGTCGGGCGCGACGAGGCCAGGGCCCGCGAGGCCGCGCAGGGGGTCCCCGGTGCGCAGTGGGCGGTCGGCGACATGGCGAAGGCCGCTGACTGCGCACGCGTGGTGGAGCAGGTCGTGGAGCGCGCCGGCGGTCTGGACGTGCTCTGCGCCAACGCCGGCGTCTTCCCCTCGTCCCCGCTGGTGTCGATGGGCGAGGACGAACTCGACCAGGTCATCGACACCAACCTCAAGGGCACCGTGTTGATGGTGCAGGCCGCGGTGGAGGCCCTGACGGCCTCCGGCCGGGGGCGGGTCGTGATCACCTCCTCCATCACCGGGCCGCTGACCGGATACGCGGGCTGGTCCCACTACGGCGCCACCAAGGCCGCCCAACTGGGGTTCATGCGCAGCGCCGCCCTGGAGCTGGCACCCCGAGGCATCACGGTCAACGCCGTGCTGCCCGGCAACGTGCGCACCGAGGGCTTGGACGAGCTGGGGGCGGACTACCTCGACCGCATGCGCGCGGCCATCCCGGTCGGACGTATCGGCGAGGTCGAGGACATCGCCGCGGCCTGTCTGTTCCTGGCAAGCGCCGGGGCCTCCTTCATCACCGGCCAGTCCCTCGTGGTGGACGGCGGCCAGGTGCTCCCCGAGGACGGTCAGGCCTTCGCCCGACCGAGCTGAGGCCGCGCGAACCCTCACCGCGCCGCACCGGGGCCGGGGTAGGGAATCACGCCAACCACAAACCCGCCCGGGGCGGGGGCGCCGGAACCCGTGGCGCCCCCAGCCCGGACACCGCCCGTGGGATGCTTTGCGGCTCGCTGTGGCTTCGGGAGCGTCAGACCGTCCGGGGGTGCGCCCCACGGCGAGCCGCGATGAGCGCCTCGATGCCGTCGAGGAGCAGGTCGAGTCCGAATCCGAAGTCACCGTCGTCGATCCAGTCGTCACCGCCGCCGAAGGCGCCCTCTCCGACCGCCGCGGCGAGCGCGGGGTAGTTCTCGGGATCGAGGACCTCAGCGAGGATCGCGCTGTACTCCGCCAGCCCGGCGACCGCCTCCTCACCTGGGGGCTCCTGCCCGACCGCGCCCAGCGCGAGGCCCGCATGGCTGACGGCGTAGCCGGTGAGGGTGCTGGCGACGTTCATCCTCTCCCCCGTGCCCAACCCCGTGTCGGCCAGGGCGGCCAGCCCCCGGTCGAGCCAGAGCAGGGACCTCGGGCCCATGGGCGGGGCGAAGCTCGTGATGTGCAGCAGCCACGGCCGGTCGAGCAGGAAGTCGCGGTTGGCGCGGGTCCAGACCGTGAGGTAGTCCCGCCAGCCCGTTCCCTCCGGTTCCGGGGGCGCGGGTACCGCCGCGTCGGCCATGGCGACCAGCAGTTCGTCCTTGCTGCCCACGTAGCGGTACAGCGACATCGTCGCCACGCCCATGCTCCGGGCGACGCTGCTCATCCGCACCCCGGCCAGGCCCTCGGCGTCGGCGATCCCGATGGCCGCGGCCGTGATGCCCTCCAGGCGCAGGCTCGGGCGCGGCCCGTGGCGGGACACCGGGTCGCGTCCCCACATCCGTGCCACCACAGGGGGTAGCACCGGTCCCTCCGCCATGGCTTCTCCGTTCTCTCCCCCGGGTCACCGCTCGCAGGACGATCGGCGTCGCGGTGTCCGGTCTTGCCCCGAGGATAGGACGCAGTACTCTGTATCGGGTACAGTGTATGGAGTACTCAATTGGATACCCCCTGGAGCCCCCTCAATGACCGACACCCGGGCCACACCGACCCCCTCCCCCGCCCCGCCCCCGCCCCGGGGGCCGACGAAGGACTCCGAACGCGCGCTCGCCCCCGACCTCGCACGCGGAGCCATGCTGCTGCTCATCGCGCTGGCCCACACGACCGGCCTCTTCTTCGTCTCCGCGCACGGCGCCGGGCAAGCGATGAGCGGTGTCGGACGCGCCTTCGAGATCGCCATGTCCACGCTGGTGGACGCACGCGCGATCCCGATGTTCGCGATCATGTTCGGCTACGGACTGGTCCAGATCGCGCGACGGCAGGACGCCGTCACCGGCTCCCCCCGGGCGGCGCGCGCGGTCCTGCTGCGCCGCAACGGTTGGCTGGTCGTCTTCGGGCTGGCGCACGGCACCCTGCTCTTCTCCGGCGAGATCCTCGGTGCGTACGGCGTGCTGGGCCTCGTGTTCACGCTCGTACTCCTGCGCCGCAGCGACCGCGTGTACCGCGCCCTCCGGTGGATCGGAGGCGTGCTGCTGGTGTACGTGCTGGGTCTGGGCGGCCTGGTCGCCTGGGCCGTCGCCACCGGCTCCGGGGAACCGGTGCCGGCGTCGGCCCTGGAGGAGGCGTCCTCCCTGAGCGCGCCGACCTACGCGGCCTCCGTCCTCGCACGGCTGGGCGAGTGGCCGGTGCACACCGGGCTCATCGTGGCCGGGTTCCTGCTGCCGGTCTGGTTCGGCGCGTGGGCCGCGCGGCACCGCGTGCTGGAGGCTCCCGCGGCCCACCGCCGGATGCTGTGGGCGGGCGTCGCGGTCGGTTTCGCCGTCGGTGTCGCGGGCGGCCTGCCGATGGGCCTGTTCAACGCGGGTGTGCTGCATGCCGACGCGTTCGCCGCGACGTGGATCCAGATGCTGCACCAGGTGTCCGGGGTGTTCGGCGGCATCGGCTACGTGTCGCTGTTCGGGCTGATCTCCCTGGGGCTGTCGAAGGCGGGGGCACCCCGGGAGAACGTCGTCGTCGGCGCACTGGCCGCGCTCGGGCAGCGCTCGCTGAGCGGTTACCTGTTCCAGTCGGTCGTGTGGGTGGCCCTGGCCTCGCCGTACACGTTGGCGCTCGGCACCCGGTTCGAGCAGCCGACCCTCTTCGCGGCCGGTTGTGCGGTGGGGGTCTGGCTCGCCACCCTCGTCGGCGCCGACCTGATGCGGCGCCGCTCCCTGCGCGGCCCGGCCGAGGTCCTGCTCCGGCGGCTCACCTACGGCCGCTGAGATGACCGCCCCGGGGTCCTGGCTCTCGACAGCGTGACCGCCCGGACCGCGCCCTTCCGACCTGTCTCTGGTGCAGGGCCGGGTTTTCGCAGGAGAGCGTCATCGGGATGTGGAACGGCCCCGGCTCGGGCCGGGGCCGTTTCTCGTCCGCACATCAGAACTGGTCGGAACCGGTCACCTGCCCGATCGGGAACGAGTGGCGGGAAGCGGCGCAGATCGTCTCCAAGGCGTGGACGGGAACGTCCTCGGTCGAGTAGCTGACACGGAGCACCTGCACCACCCACTCACCCGGGACGTCCAGGAGGTCGGCCTCGTACGGTGTGGCCGGGCGCGCGGTCAGGGTCTCGGTGGCGTGCCCGAACCGGTGGCCCATGTCCTCAATGGCGGCCTGGAGAGTCGGCAGGACGAAGCCCTCGCCGTCCAGACGGGTGTTCTCGCCGAGGTCCGCGCGGAAGTACGACGTCGATATCCGTACGGGAATCTCGTTGGCCCAGAACATCTTGCGCCGGGCGATCACGTTGTCACCGGGCTCGACGCGCAGGCCGAGGGCGACGTGTTCGTTCGCTGGCTCCTGACCGACGAACAGCATCTTCCGCTCCGGCTTGAGTCCCTGCTGCTGGGCTTCGGTCAGATACAGGGACTTGGACCCGCGCGTGGCCGGAGGGGTCGGCAGAGCGCGCTCGACCAGGACACGCGGGCGCGGGTCCAGCGGCCCCGTCGGTGCCTTGTGTCTGGGCTCCTCGGTACCGGCCTTCTTCATCTGGCTCACACGGCCGGGCGACACTCCGAGGTGTCGTGCAATGTCTTCCTGACGGAGACCGGACTGTTGGGCTTCGATGATCGCCGCGCGCCGGATCCGGGACAGCTCCACGCTCTGACCTTGCAAGCTGGTCATAGCAGCTGACGCTGCGCGGGCTCTCTCAAGCGGGTCGGGCATGGCGGCGATGTCATGCAATGTCCGTGCGTCCATGGCAAATCCTCAGGTCGGGTGCTCCACTGCGGACTTTAGCCCCCCTATTGCGTCGAGCGAAAGGGCGGGTTACTGTCATCACACGCGAGGGTTTAGCCCCTATAAAGACAGCGGTTCGACGCTGCCTTGTGGGCGGTGGAGCAGTTGGCGGTCACACCTCCAGTGTGCCCCAGCTGCCAGAGCCCGAGTGTGACACCGCGTGGCCTGCGGCTTGGCGGTCACAGCTGCGCGGTGTCCTCGTCCTGATGACCTGCCGGACTTCCCATCCGGCGCTCGACCAGGAGGTGTGCGCCCTGTGCGCTACCTGAACTTGTCGGCCCTGGTGGCCGCCCGACACATCGCGCCGGAGGCCGTGCGCCGCCGACGACCGCGCCGGGCGGCCCGGGTCCGGGCCTACGCCCCCGCCCGCTTCACGTCCTGCGCCACGGACCCCCGCGACGTCCCGGACGCGGTCATGAACGGTCTCCACCGCCCGGAGGTGAGGGCGGCATGATGCCCCCGCACTGCGCCGAGATCTCCCTGGACCGGAGCGGCATCCCCCGCTCCTGCGTCATCGAGGCGGGTCACGAGGGCGACCACATGGACCGTCAGGGCCGTACCTGGGAACCCCCGGGCCTCGTCCTCGTCCGCCTGCGCGACGCCTGGGGCGGTACCCACCGCATCGTCTGGACCGGACGCATGTGGATCGCCACCTCCCACCGCCGCGACGTCCACTGGCGCACCGAGGTCGAACCCACCCCCGCCCAACTGGAGGAGAGCCTCCACGCCCACTCCCGACCGCCCACCCGGCCCCGCACGGGGAACACCCCGTGAGCCGGCCGCGACGGCCTCCGGCCCGCGTGTGCGCCGCCGACGCCCCGCTCACCGCCGAGGAACAGGCCGCCTACGACCGCCAGGGCGAGCTGATCGCCATGGAACTGCGCTGGGAGGCCGCCCTCCGGGCCGCCGGGTACGAGGTGCCCGCCATCATGGACGGTGTCCGCTGGGGCAACGGCGACAGCAGCCGCACGGACGGCGACCGGGACCGCCAGGACGAGTGACCGCCCCGGCCACCCGCGCCGGGGGGCACCGGACGAAAGCCCGGTGACCCCGTCTCCGACACACCGGCCCACCCGGGTGGGCCTCTCCTCGTATCCCGATCCACCAGCACCGGAAACCGCTATGGACAAGATCTGCCCGAACTGTTTACAGCCCTGGCCCGACTGCGTGTGCGTGGTCCCGATCAGGCAGGACACCACTCCTGGCACCGTGTCCTGGTGCCCCTGGCCGCACCCGGTCCTGTCCCAGCAGCTCGGACGGCCGCTGCTGAGCCCTTTCGACACGGCGCCCGCGTCGGAGCACCTGAAGGAGTTCTGCCGGGACTGCGCCCAGCCCTGGCCCTCCTGTACGTGTGAGGGCAGACGCCTCTGACCCCCGGACACGGCGCAACCGCCCCCGCTCTCCCGGCCGGGAGAGCGGGACCCCCACACGTGGTCCGTCACCCGGCCGCACCGGCCTCCGGCTCGGACGCCCTCGCGGCGGCCAGGCCCAGCGGTCCGTCGGGCGCGGGGACGAAGTGGCGGGCGACGTCCTCGTCGGTGACCGCCTCCAGGGTGTCCGGCACCCACTTGGGCGAACGGTCCTTGTCGACCACCTGCGCGCGGATGCCCTCCACCACGTCGGGTGAGGCCAGCGCCGCGCAGGACACCCGGTACTCCTGTTCCAGGACCTCCTCCAGGCCGGGCAGCTCCCGGGCGCGGCGCAGCGCGGCCAGGGTCACCTTCACGGCGGTGGGAGACTTGGCGGCGATGGTGTCGGCCGCCTCCGCCGCCCCCCGGTCCCCGTGGGCGCGCAGCCGCTCCACGATCTCCTCGGCGGTGCCGGCCGCGTAACAGGAGTCGATCCAGTGCCGTCGGCCGCGCAGGTCCGGCGCCGGCGCGGTCTCGGCGAACCGGCCCACCGCGTCGGCCACACCGTCGGCGGAGGCCGCTTCCGCGAGCGCGGCGGCCAGGTCGGGCAGCCGGTCGGAGGGCACGAAGTGGTCGGCCAGGCCCAGGTACAGGGCGTCGCCCGCGCCGACCGACCCCGCGGTGAGCGCCAGATGGGTGCCGGTCTCCCCCGGGGTCCGGGACAGCAGGTACGTGCCGCCGACGTCGGGCACGAAGCCGATGGTGGTCTCGGGCATGCCGACGACGGTGCGCTCGGTGACGATCCGGACGGACCCGTGCGCGGACACGCCCACGCCGCCGCCCATCACCACGCCGTCCATGAACGCGGCGTAGGGCTTGGCGTACCGGGCGATGTGCGCGTTGAGCAGGTACTCGTCGCGCCAGAAGGCGGCTGCGCGCCGGTCACCGTCCCGGGCGCTGGCGTGGATGGCGCGGATGTCACCGCCGGCGCACAGCCCGCGCTCCCCGGCCCCGTCGACCAGGACCGCGGCGACCGCGTCGTCGCGCTCCCAACCGGCGAGGGCGTCACGGAGGGCGTCCACCATGGCGTGGTCGAGGGCGTTGATGGCGCGCGGGCGGTTCAGGGTGAGGCGGCCGAGGCGGCCCTGGACCCTCGCCAAAACCGTGTCCCCGGCGGCTCCGGTGGCGGACATCAGGCGGCCCCCGTCAGCCCGCGAGCGATGATCAGGCTCATGGTCTCGTTGGTCCCTTCCAGGATTCGGTGCACCCGTAGGTTACGGACGATCTTCTCGATGCCGTACCCGGTGAGGTGGCCGCGGCCCCGTGGAGTGGGGCCTGGTCCGTGGTCGTGAACCCGGTCCCGGTGGCGGGCGCCCCGGACACGGCGGCGTCCTCCTCGACCCCGGAGGGCCGGTGGGAGGTGGCGGTCCTCGTGCGGGGGAGGGCGGGGAGCGGAGGGCGGGGAGAACGACGCCGCCATGCCCGCGGTCGGCCGGGGGCCGGTGCCGTGGGCATGGCGGCGGGCGGTGTGCCGGTGTCGGCGCTCACCCCGCCCCGGGGACACGAGGGCGCGCTACGCGCCCCCCGCCCGGTCGCCGGGGTGGTGGGCCCGGCCCTCGGGGTGTTCCTCCGCGCCGGGCCCACCCGTCCCGTGCACGGGTACGACGGGTGACCGCCGCCCGGGGCCCGCCCTGCGGCGGGGCAGCCCCCGACTCAGGAGGCCGCCTGCCTTCCGAGGTCCCCCAGCATCAGATGGGCCTCGTCCAGGCGGTCGCCGAACGCCTCCGGGGTCTCGGCGAGGCGCATGGCGGTCAGCTCGCAGGCCATGGCGGCGTGGGCTGCGAGCACGGCGACGCTCTGCGCCGTGCCGACCTCCGTGAGGGCCCCGGCCAGCCGGATGGCCCGCTCGTGCCGTGTGAGGAGGTAGCGGGAGCGCAGTTCGGTGCTCTCCCGGAGCAGGCGCGCCAGGACCGCGGAGTGCGCGGGGGACAGGGCGGTGTGCGGACGGGCGGCGGCGTCGGCCTCGCGGAGCAGCCCGACCGCGGCGTGCAGGTCGTCGCCCAGCGGCTGCGACGCCTTCTCCCGCACGTAGGCGCACATGCGTTCGACCTCGGCGCCGTCGTCGGCGAACAGCACCTGCTGCTTGTCGCCGAAGTACCGGAAGAAGGTGGTGCGCCCCACCTCCGCGCGCTCCGCGATCGAGGCGACCGTGACGTTGTCGAATCCGTGTTCGGCGAAGAGTTGGAAGGCTGCTGACACGATCATGGCTCGGGCCTTACGCCGTTTGCGGGCGTGGAGCGTGTCCGGGGGGTGGTGCATGAGGCGACCCTATCGAGTGGGAACCTGGTTCTCGCTGGTACGCGGGACCATTGGGACGGTAGTCCTGAAACGCACAGTGAGGACCATGGGAGCGGGAAGTCGTCTGGCCTGTTCTTCGTGGGGAAGGCAACCGCGGGGCACAGGCCGGAGCCCGCGCGGGTGCACCGGTTGGCCCGGAATTTTATTGCAGAGGAGTCTTGGTCGGACACCCGCCTTCCGCTGGGTTCGGAACACCTGCCAGGAAAAGGTTCCCCTCTCACGGCGCTTATGCCCCCGAGGGGCGAACCATTTCCGGTCGGAACTCATTAAACACCGAAGGTAAATCGTTCAGGGTCCTCACCATTGACCCCTGCCCACCGACCGGGACCCGGCACGCCCTTGCTTGCACACGGAATGTCACTGCCCCGTGCCAGAGTGGGATCCTCGGTCGATTCCTGGAGTTGGTCATGGCATATCTGCTGGTCATCGGGACGCGCAAGGGGCTCTTCACGGCCCGGAGCGAGGATCGGCTGGACTGGGAGGTGGAGGGGCCCCACCGGCTCGACTCCGCCGACTACGCCAGCATGAGCGCCGTCTACGCGGTCGGGACCGACCCGCACAGCGGGCGCCTGCTCGCCGGAGCGGAGAGCTCGCACTTCGGACCCAGCGTCTGGTACAGCGACGACCTCGGCCGGACCTGGCACGAGCCCGTCTCCGTGCCCATCGCCTTCCCCGACGACACCGACACGTCACTCGTCCGCGCCTGGCAGTTCGCCTTCGGCGACGTCCCCGGCACCGTGTACGCGGGGGTGGAGCCGCACGCGCTGTTCAGGTCGACCGACGGCGGGCTGAGCTTCGAGCTCGTCCGAGCGCTGTGGGACCACCCGCACCGGGCCAACTGGTTCCCCGGCGCCGGCGGCGCGGCCATCCACACGGTCCTGCCCGGCGTCCTCGGCGCGGGCGACCGGTCCCCCGACGCGATCACGGTGGCCATGTCCACCGGGGGTGTCTACCAGACACGTGACGGCGGCGCGAGCTGGAATCCGGCCAACCGGGGCATCTCGGCGGTCTTCCTGCCCGAGGACGAACCCGAGTACGGCCAGTGCGTGCACAAGGTGGCCGTCACCCCGGACGGGTCGATGTACGCCCAGAACCACCACGGCGTGTACCGCAGCGCCGACCCCGACGGCGAGGGGTGGACGTCCGTGGAGGAGGGGCTGCCCACCAACTTCGGGTTCGCCGTGGTCGCCCACCCGCACCGTCCGCTCAGCGCGCTCAACTTCCCGGTGGTCAGCCAGGAGGTGCACCTGCCGCCCGGTGACCGGCTGGCCGTGTACCGGACCGACGACGGGGGCGGGAGCTGGCGGCCGGACGTCCGGGGCCTGCCGGAGGACCCCTACTTCGGGATCGTGCTGCGCGACGGAGCCTGCACGGACGGCGCCGACGTACCCGGTTTCTACTTCGGCACCCGCTCCGGCGACGTGTACGCCTCCGTCGACGGCGGGGACGGCTGGCACCAGGTGGCGGCCCACCTGCCCGACGTGCTGTGCGTCCGCGCGACGGAGGTCTGAGATGCGCGTGACGGTGCACCTGCCGGGGCTGCTGCAGGCCGACGCCGAGGGCGCCGCCCACATCCCGGTCGAGGTCGGCGACGACACCCCGCTGGGCGGGGTCCTGGACGCGCTCGCCGCCCGCTATCCGGGCCTGGACCGGCGCCTGCGCGACGAGCGCGGGGAGCTGCGCCGCTACGTCAACGTGTTCGTGGACGGCGACGAGTGCCGTGGTGCGGGCGGGCTGGCGGCACCGGTCACCGACGGCGCGAACGTGCGGGTGCTCCCCTCCGTGGCGGGAGGCTGACCACACCGGTCCCGCGCGCGTCCGGCCCGGCCCCGCGCGCTGCGAGGGACCGGGCCGGACGGGTTGTCCACAGGTCGTGGTCGCCCCTACCGGGGCGCGTCCTCCTCCGGTTGACTTGATACAGGGGGTCCCCCGGACCCGCCGACACCGTGCTGCCCCGACTCCGCCTCGGAGCCGTCCGCGCCGTACCGCCCCACCTTCGCGCCGAGAGCCGCCCCGGACACCGGCACCGACCCCTGCGCGGCCCCCGCCCCCACCCCGGGACCCGCGGCCGTGCCCGCGTCCGTGCCCGCGGTCCCCCGCCGCATCGGCATCGGCCGCAGATAGGTCAGGCTCCGCCACACCCACTCCAGCGGGCCCAGCCGGAACCAGCCGGTCCACACATGCGCGAAGGCCACCGCCACGACGAAGTAGGCGACCGCCAGCCCGTACTGCGCCAGCAGCGGAATCGCGGTCTCCAACGGGCCCATCACCGCCAGGAACACCGCCGTGCTGCCCAGGTAGACCGTGAGCGTCATCCGACCGAGCGGGGCGAGGGCGCCCAGCAGCCGGGACGCCGTCCGGCCCCGGCGCACGAGCCACCACACCAGGCCCAGGTAGAACAGCGCGCCGCCCCCGCCCATCAGCGTGGACGCCAGGGACACCAGCAGCGGCGACCCCGGCGGGACCACCGGCATGCCGTCGTCCCCGAGCACCGGTACGCCGTCGGCGCCCATCTCCATCGGAAAGAACACGTCGGCGGCGAACATGGCGCCGTACCCGAGGACCTGGACGGCCAGCCCGGTCCACAGCATGAGCGTGGGCAGGCGCGAGGCGACGAGCTCTCCGCCCGGCGCCAGTTCGGGGCGCCGCGCCAACCACACGCCCACGCAGAAGAGCCCGAGGGTCTGCGGCACGTGGAAGAGCGGCGCGGTCAAGGGCTGCCAGCCGAGCGCGGAGTCGAGGAGGAGGTCGGCGAACGGCGCCGCCGCGAACAGCGCGAGGGCCGCGACCGCCGGCCGTCTCGCGGTTCCCCCGGTCAGCCACGGCATCAGCGGGGCCAGCAGCAGCGCTGCCAAGGCGTAGTGGGTGAGGATGTCGCCGTCGAAGACCAGCAGGTGCGGTACCCCGAACAACAGGCCCAGTACGGCGTAGCGGCGCAGCATCACGGCCGTCGGACGGCCGCCGCGCCGGACGGCGGAGCGCCAGGCGAGCACCGCCCCGACCCCGAGCAGAACCATGAGCATCGCCCTCGCCTTGCCCGACACGAGCAGGCTCAGCCCGGTGTCCACGACGGAGGTGAGGATCGTGCTTTCGCGCTCGCCCGTCATCTCCGCCGGGAAGACGACGGAGGGCGCGTTCATCAGCACCACACCGATCATCGCGAGCCCGCGGACGACGTCGAGGTAGGCCACGCGCCGCGGCGCCCCCGCCCCCTGCCGCTCCACGGGCGCCGGCGCCTCCCCTGGCGCGGGGCCCCGTTCCGGCCGCGGCGCGTCCTCCCGGGACCGGTCCTGGACCGGATGCGGCCCCGGGCCTCCGGCGGCGCCCTGCTGTACGTCGGTCACGTCTGTTCCCCTCGTGTGCGGATGTCCAGACTCGCGCCGGAGGCCCTCCGCGCACATCGACCGAACAGCCGAACGGCTCCCCCGGGTACCTGGTCCTTTCGACCGAGGCCTGCCGGGGCGGCGGCGCCTAGCCTGGGACGCATGGCGTCGAACAGGTCTTTCTCCCCGTCCCACAGCCCCCTGCCGGGATTCGACGGCGTGGTCGCCCGACTCGCGCCGTGGGCCGTGGCGGGGATGCTGGCGGTGGTCTGGGGCTTCGACCTGGTCCGCACCATCGGAATGCAGGACTCTTCGGGCTGGATGGGGCCGCCGCACTCGTCCATGGACTACGTCCCGGTGGTCTCGGGCGCGCTCATGGCGGTGTTCACCTTCGTCGCGCTCCACCCGCGTGCGGGCCGGGGGCTGACCGCCTCCTGCGGGGCTGCCGCGCCACTCGTGATGGTCGTCGCCTCGGCGCTGCTGTTCCCCCTGCCCAAGGGCATGTTCGGGTACGCCTTCGCGCCCTCGGAGGTCATGTCCCTCCTGGTCCTGCTGTCGCTGGCGGCGCTGCGCTGCCGTCCCTGGCAGATCGCCCTGGTCGCTCTGGGCGCGTTCGCGGCGGCGCTCACCGACTACCTGCGGGAGCCGATGAGCCTGGCTTTCTTCTCAGCGTCGCTGATGCTCGTGATGGCGGGCCTGGCCCCCGGCCTGTACCTGCGGTGGCGGGAGTTGCAGAGGCGGTCCCACGTGGAGCGGGCGCGCGCCCAGGAGCGGCTGGCGATCGCCCGCGACCTCCACGACGTGGTCGCGCACGAGGTGACCGGCATCGTCGTCCAGACGCAGGCGCTGCGGCACGTCGCCGACCGCGATCCCGGGGCGGTGCGGGCCGTGCTGCCGGAGATCGAGGCCGCGGGCGCCCGCGCGCTGGAGTCCATGCGGGGAATGGTCTCCCGTCTGCGCGAACCGGACGACGTCCCGCTCGCCCCGGACATCGTCGAGGGGCTGGCCCGGCTGGAGTCCGCCTCCGACGTCCGTCCCCGTGTGACGGTCAGCTGCGCGGGAGACGTCAACGGCCTGCCGTCGGCGGTGGGCACGACGGTGCTGCGGATCGTCCAGGAGGCCGTCACCAACGCGCTGCGGTACGCCCGCGGCGCCACCCTCGTGGAGGCGGTGGTCGAGACGCGCCCGGACGGGGTCCGGGTGGAGGTCCGCGACGACGGCCGTGAGACGGCCGGTTCGGTCGGCGGCGGGTTCGGCCTGGTCGGGATGGCGGAACGGACCCGGCTGCTCGGCGGGGAGCTGTCGGCGGGGCCGCGTGGCGGCGGCCCCGGATGGGGAGTGCGGGCGTGGCTGCCGCTGGAGGGGGACGCATGACGATCCGGGTACTGCTCGCGGACGACCAGGCCATGGTGCGGACGGGGTTCCGGTACATGCTGGACGCCGAGGACGGCATCGCTGTGGTGGGCGAGGCCGGGGACGGACTGGAGGCGGTCCGGCTGGCGCATGAGCTGCGCCCGGACGTGACGCTCATGGACATCCGCATGCCGGGCGTGGACGGGTTGGAGGCGACCCGGCGGCTGGCGGGCCCGGGTGCGGCGGATCCGCTCCGGGTGGTCGTGGTGACCACGTTCGACCTGGACGAGTACGTGCACGCGGCGCTGGCCGGAGGGGCGGTCGGCTTCCTGCTCAAGGACGCGGGCCCGGCCCTGCTGATCGAGGCGGTGCGCGCCGCCGCCCGGGGCGACGCCCTGGTCTCGCCCAGGATCACGGTGCGCCTGCTGCGCCACTTCGCCGCGACGGCTCCCCGGTCCTCTCCGGAGGACGGCGGGCTGACCCCCCGGGAGCTGGACATCGTGCGTGCGGTGGCGCGGGGGCTGACCAACACCGAGGTGGCCGCGGAGCTGTTCGTCACGGTGAGCACCGTGAAGACCCACCTGGCGAGTGTCCAGGGCAAGCTCCGGGCGCGGAACCGGGTGGAGATCGCCGCCTGGGCCTACCGGAGCGGGCACGTCATCTGACGGGCGGTCCCCCGCCCGTCCCCGCTGTCCGTCGGCCCATCGGTGATTCGACCCGAGTTCGGCCTCCGGCACGGTGTCGCCTTCGCACCGGCGCGGTCCTCCCCGATGATGAGCGGGAAAAACACCCGACCGTACCGACTGCGAGGTTTGCCCATGGCCACGATGCGTGCCGCCCGGCTCGACGTGAGGACCCGGACCCTGGAGGTCAAGGACGTCCCGCGGCCTGTCCCCGGCCGGGGACAGGTCCTGGTCCGGGTGAGGGCGGCGGGCGTGTGCCTGTCCGACGTCCACCTGGTCGACGGGACCCTCCGGCCGCTCCATCTGGAGGGCGACGAGGTCACCCTGGGGCACGAGGTGTCCGGTGTGGTCGAGGAACTCGGCCCGGACGTCGTGGGCACCGCGGTCGGCGACCGGGTGGCCCTCCAGGCGGGCCAGATCGACCGGGCCGGGAGAACCCTCACCCGGGGGGTGGACTACGACGGCGGCTGGGCCGAGTACGCGCTCGCCGACCAGGAGACCCTCGTCCCCCTGCCCGACGACCTGCCCTTCGACCAGGCGGCGATCATCCCCGACGCGGTGTCCACGCCGTGGGCCGCCGTCACCTCCACGGCGGACGTCGGTCCGGCGGAGGCGGTCGGCGTGTGGGGCGTGGGCGGTCTGGGCGCGCACGCCGTGACACTGCTGCGACTGGTGGGCGCGGCCCCGATCATCGCGGCCGACCCGGACCCGCGGGCCAGGGAGCGTGCCCTGGCCTTCGGGGCCGACGCGGCCCTGGACCCGACCGCACCCGGCTTCCTGGCGGGGGTCGGCGAGCTGACCGGCGGGCGGGGCCTCGATGCGGCCTTCGACTTCGCGGGTGTCCCGGTCGTACGCGAGCAGGCCCTCCGGCTGCTCGGCGAGCACGGCCGCCTGGTCCTCGTCGGCCTGACCGACAAGCCGTTGGAGATCAGGGACGGCACCCGCTTCAGCTACCTCAAGCAGCAGGTCCTGGGCCACTACGGTTCCGAGCCGGAGCACGTCGCCGAACTGGTGGAGCTGGTGGGCGCGGGCCGCCTGGACTTCGCCGCCTCGATCAGCGGGACCTTCGGCCTGGAGGAGGCCCCCGAGGCCGTGGAGCAGCTGGGGAAGCGGATCGGTTCCCCGGTCCGGCTCGTCCTGGAGCCCTAGCGGCCCGTTCCGGGCGTGAGACCGCGGGGACGGAGGAGGGGTCTACCAGTTCGAGGGGGCGTAGTCCTTGAGGAAGCACCCGTGCAGGTCCTCGCCCAGCTCACCACGGACGATGGGGTCGTACACGCGTGCGGCCCCGTCCTCCAGGTCGAGCGGCGCGTGGAAACCGGCCTCGGCCATCCGTGGCTACCAGGGGTGCACCGCTGTTCGACGGAAACACGCCCCCACGTACACACATTGTGCGTACGATCTGGGGTATGACCACCGCCATGAAGGCAGAGAGAATCCACCTGAGAGTCGATGACCAGCAGAAGGCTCTGCTTGAGGCCGCGAGCACCGCCTCGGGAGACACGGTCTCGGCCTTCGTCCTCAGCGCAGCCACCGAAGCGGCAGCGAACGTACTGGCGGACCGACGGGGCTTCACGTTGGACGAACAGGAGTGGACTGCCTTCGACTCGGCCCTGGAGCGCCCCGCACGCGACATCCCCGGGTTGCGAGAGCTACTGGCCGGACCCAGCGTGCTCGACGAGAACAGCTCGCGGCGTCATGAGGACGACATGTGAAGCCGAGGTTCGGATCGGTCGAGCCGCTCACCGCACGTCACACGACGGCCGGCTTCGATTGCGGATCACGCGCTCAATCCGGCTGGTTGACCGAACACGCGCTCCAAGCGCACCGCTCAGGTGGATCACGCGTCTATGTCGTACGTGACGCAGCCCCGGAGACGGACGGCCCTGTGGTCGGCTACTACGCCTTGGCCGCTGGAAGCATCGCTCCCTCTGTGACTCCCAACCGACTCCTGCGCGGCGCCGGCAGGTACCACCAGCCCGTTGTCATCCTGACCCGGCTGGGAGTCGACACCCGCGTCCAGGGGACTGGACTCGGCAAGGCCCTTGTGGTCGATGCGCTACGCCGGGTCGCAGTAGCTTCCGAAACGATCGGTGTCCGAGCTCTCCTCATCCACTGCGAAAGCGAATCGGCACGACAGTTCTACCTCGGCCTCGCCCGGTTCGAGCAGAGCCCGAGCGATCCGATGCACCTCGTACTGCTGATGAAGGATCTCCGCCGCGCACTCGCCTGATCCGTGAGTCCAGCACTCGAACAGCCGCTCCCCAACGCTCCTACCAGTTCGAGGGGGCGTAGTCCTTGAGGAAGCACCCGTGCAGGTCCTCGCCCAGCTCACCACGGACGATGGGGTCGTACACGCGTGCGGCCCCGTCCTCCAGGTCGAGCGGCGCGTGGAAACCGGCCTCGGCCATCCGCTCCTTGTCCGGGTGCGGCCGCTCGTCGGTGATCCAACCGGTGTCGACGCTGGTCATGAGGATGCCGTCGGACTCCAGCATCTCCTCGGAGCTGGTCCGCGTGAGCATGTTGAGCGCGGCCTTGGCCATGTTGGTGTGGGGGTGGCCCGGGCCCTTGTAGCCGCGCCCGAACACCCCCTCCATCGCGGACACGTTCACGATGTAGGCGCGCCTCGCGGACGTCGCCGCGAGTGCTGGGCGCAGACGGTCCACCAGCATGAACGGCGCACTCACGTTGCACAGCTGCACCTCCAGCATCTCGACGGGGTCGATCCCGCCGATCCGCCGCGTCCAGCTGTTCTCGGCCGCGAGATCGGGGACGAGCCCTCCGGCGTCGATCGCCGTCCCGGCCCGCACCCGGTCCAGCGACGCCGAGCCCGTGGTGAGCGCGAGCGAGGTGAGCATCTGCGGGGTGAGCGCGTGCGGCGCCACGTGGCCCTCTCCGGGCTCCGTCCCGTCGGCGTCCCCGGCGCCTTCCAGCGCCCGCGGCCGCACGCCGCCCAGCACCAGCGGCCGGGGCAGCCCCCCGCCCGTGAGCGGCTCGGCCTCCGCCTCGATCAGCGGCCCGTACGACCCCGGTGACCTGCGCACCGTCTGGGCGGCGTTGTTGATGAGGATGTCCAGCGGCCCCTGTTCCACGACCGAGTCGGCCAGGCGCACCACCTGGGCGGGGTCGCGCAGGTCGATGCCCACCACGCGAAGCCGGTGCAGCCACTCGCCGCTGTCCGGCATGGCCGCGAAGCGGCGCACGGCGTCGTTGGGGAACCGCGTCGTGATGGTGGTGTGCGCACCGTCCCTCAGCAGCCGGAGGGCGATGTACATGCCGATCTTCGCGCGACCGCCGGTGAGCAGGGCACGCCGGCCGCTCAGGTCGGTACGGGCGGCGCGGCGCTCCTTGTTGAACGCCGCACACGTCGGGCACAGCTGGTGGTAGAAGGCGTCGACCTCGCGGTACTTCTGCTTGCAGATGTAGCAGGGACGGGCCTTGCGCAGCACCCCCGCGAGTGCGCCCCCGGCCCCGCTCGTGAGGGCGCGGCCGTTGGTCTCGTCGTCGATCCGGTCGGGCGCGGCGGTGGCGGTGGCGGCGAACACGGCCTCGTCGTGGGCCTTCTGGGCGGCCTGCCGCTCCTTGCGCCGCTGCTCCTTGACGCTCTTGAACAGCTTGGCGGTGGCCCGTTGCAGGAGGGCCGAGTCCGGGTGGTCGCTGGGCAGGTCGCCGACGCGGGCGAGGACGTCCAGGCACACGGCCATCCGGTCCGCGGGGATCTCCTGCTCCTGCCCGGCGGCACCTCCGGCCGCGGTCACCGGGGGGGTCACGTGCGCACCGGGGGCCGTCCCGTCCGCCCGTGCGGCGCCATGCGCCGTTCCCGTCCTCGTCTGCGTCATCGTCTCCGTCACCGCTCCGCTACCGTCCTGGGGCCCGCGCTCACGGACCCGGTGGCGCCCGACTCGGGGCCATCAGGAACCTTATGCGCACTCGCACACCACGCGGGGCACAATCCAGTCGTAGGGACAGGTGACCATGGAGGATGACAGAGACGACGCATGGGACGTACCAGGCCCATGGGTAAGGGGAGATCCGTGATCCAGCCGAGCGCCGCCCCGGAGGCGACCCCCACCGGATCCGAGCTCGTGGTGCTGCTCGACGAGGAGCACCGACCGGTGGGGGTGGCCGACAAGTCCACCGTGCACACCGGGGACACCCCGCTTCACCTGGCGTTCTCGTGCTACGTCCTGGACGCCGACGGTCGGGTGCTGCTCACCCGGCGGGCCCTCGGCAAGACCACCTGGCCGGGTGTGTGGACGAACAGCTGCTGCGGCCACCCCGCGCCGGGGGAGGCCTTCGAGGACGCCGTGCGCCGCCGCGCGGAGCAGGAGCTGGGGCTTGCCGTCACCCAGGTGCGGTCCGCGCTGCCCGAGTTCCGCTACAGGGCCGTGTCCGCCGAGGGCATCGTGGAGAACGAGTTCTGCCCGGTGTTCTGGGCCCGCGCCGAGGGCGTCCCCGACCCGAACCCGGAGGAGGTCGCCGAGTACGCGTGGGTGGAGTGGTCGGACCTGGTCGCGGTCGCCGGGCGCACCCCGTGGCTGCTGAGCCCGTGGGCCGTCGAGCAGATCCCCGGGCTCGACGCAGGGGGGCGGGGCAGGGCACAGGGCCCGGGGCGGGTCGCGAAGGCGTAGGGACACGGCGCCGGAGGAGACGGAGTTCCCCGCCCGGGTGCTGAAGGCCGCCCTCCCGGGGTAGGACCCCGGTGGGTGCCCCCCTCTTCCCCTGGAGCTGAAACCCATGTCCGAACCCCCCGCCGCGCGGCCGCTCCGCCCGACCGCCCTCGTCTTCGACGTCCTCGACACCCTCTTTCCCGTCGCCCCCCTGGAATGGCGCTTCCGGGAGGCCGGGATCCCCCGGGTCCTCATGACCCGGTGGTCGGACCACCTGCTGCGGGACTCCTTCGCCCTGGCCCTGACGAGCGGTGAAGGCGGGCACGGGGCCGACCGCTCCTTCGAGGACGTGGTCCGGGGCGCCCTCCGGGACATCACCGGCCACCAGATCGCCCCGTCGGCCGAGGACGCGATCGTCGAGGGCATGGCCGGACTCGACCCCCGCCCCGAGGCCCAGGCCGCCCTCGCCGCCGCCCGCAACGCCGGGATCGGGGTGGCGACCCTTGGCAACCACGACGACGTCCTGCCACGTACGCTGCTCGCGCGGGCGGGCCTGCTGGACCTGGTGGACCACGTGGTCGCCGCGCGCCCTGTGAGCGCCTGGAAGCCCGCCCCCGGCGCCTACCTCGCCGCCGCCCGCGCCCTGGAGGTCCCCCCGGGGCGGCTGGGCCTGGTCAGCGGCCACGGATGGGACGTGGCCGGTGCGCGCCTGGCCGGGCTGGTCACGGGGTGGTCGGGGCATCTGGAGGGACGTTTTCCGTCGCTGTTCGCCCCGCCGGACGTCTTCGGCCGGGACCTGGCCGAGACGGTCGACCGGCTGCTCGACCTGCCCTCCGCTCCGGTGCCGTAGGGGGTCAGCCCTCCCAGGACTGGTCGTACTCGGGATGGGCCCGGTAGACCGCGGCCAGGTACTTGACCGCCAGTCTCCAGGCCAGCAGCTCGGACCAGGGGTCTCCGCCGACGGCGGCCCCGTGGGGCTCGGGGGTGAGGCTGCGCATGCTCGCGTGGTGCGCGTCTGCGTACCCGCGGACGATGTTGCGTTTGGCCGCGACCTCCGCCAGCGCCCGATCCCGGCCGCGTGCTCCTACGGGAACGGCCTTGGACGCGCGTTCGTCCTCGTCCAGACGCGCGTTCAGGAACTCGACGATGGTCACCGGACTACTCCTCTTCTGTCCCCCCGCTGCTCTGCACAGGGGTCAGTATCTGCCATGAATCCCGGCCGGGCCACTCCGGTCGCCCTCGCGCGGGCGGCCGGACCGCCCCGGTCCGAAGTTCCCCCGCCGCCTCCGATCACACGGGACCGCGCGCGGCGCGGGGGCGTCAGGCACAGCCCTCGAACTGGGGGACGCTCGTCACCACCTGGAGGTCGGTCTCCCCGAACCAGGTGTCCAACAGGTCTGCGGCCGTCTCGTCCTGGTACATCGTGCTGATGGCCTTGTTCACGGCCTCGCAGGCCTCCACGTCCCCGTGCGGCAGGCCCACGCCGTACTTCTCGTCGGTGAAGGGGCTGTTGACGAGCCGGAACGCGGAGGGGTCCTCGGCCAGGAACCCGGCGAGGATCAGGTTGTCCGTGGACACGGCGTCCACCTCCCCGTCCCGCAGGAGGTCGATGCACGCGCTGTAGGTGGGCGCGTCCGTCTGTTCGACGGCGATACCGAGGCCCTCCGTGATGCGGACGGCGGAGTTCGACCCCTCCCCCTGGCAGACGTCGAGCCCCTCCAGGTCGCGGACGCTTCGGATGCCGGTGGCGTCGGAGCGCACGAGCACGTCCTGCTTGGCCACGTAGTAGGGGCCGCCGAAGGTGACCTCCGTCTTGCGGGCCTGGGTGATGGAGTAGGTCGCCACGACCATGTCCACCTCCCCGTCGCCCAGCTTCTCCTCCCTTTCGGCGGAGGTGACGGGCACGAACTCGACGTCCTCCTCGGGGATGCCCATCTGCCGGGCGATGTACAGGGCGACGTCGACGTCGAAGCCCTCGAACCCGCCGTCCCCGACCTGGAGACCGAGACCGGGCTGGTCCGCCTTGACGCCCACGGTCAGGGACGTGGCGTCGACGAGTGACGCCTCCTCCCCCAGCAGCGCCGAGCAGGCGGGCAGTCCCGTCACCGCCGCGGCGGCCAGGGCTGCCGCGGCGACGGTGCGACGGTGTCGAAACATCATCGGCCTCTTCCTTGTCTCTCGTGGGGTCAGCGGTACTCGGCCAGCCGGGGGCGCACCCCGAGCGCGACGAGGGCCAGCAGCGCGAGCACACCGGCGGGCAGCAGCCACCCCCACGGGGCCAGCGCGGAGTCACCGCGCTCGATGCCCTCGGTGAACGCGTCCCTGTGCAGGCCGGTCAGCTCGGCGAGCGCAACCTCGTAGGTGCGGAAGGTGCCGTTCTCGGCGTGGACGATCTCCATGCGTGTGGCGAGGGCGGCGTCGAGGTCGCCCTCCCGTGCGGCGGCGCGCAGCTCGCGGTCCTCGGCCTGGAAGGCGTTGTAGGAGGCCAGCACGTCGGCGAGCGCTGCCTCCTGGCTCGGAGGCAGCGACTCCTGGGCGGCCCTGCCCAGGTAGCCGAGTGTGCCCGGGTCCTCCGGGTCGGCCCCGTCCGACCCGGGGAGCTCCGGGTACGAGGCGGCCACCTCGTCGACCGCCTCGTAGTAGGCGTCCAGGTTGTCGGCCGGGCGGAACAGCACCTGCTGCGCCCGTTCCAGGTACACCTGCTGGTAGTTGTCGGCGAGGGCCGGGTCGACCAGGTAGCGGCTCTCGTCCGCCTGCATGTCGGTGGCGATCGCCCCTGCCCGGGACAGGGCCATCGCCGTGTCCAGCCCCTCCTCCTTGGCGTCGCTCTGGTGGCCGCCGCTGGAGACCAGGGCGAGGACCACGCCGACGGTGAGCGCCACCGTCCCGGCTGTCGCGGCGAGCAGCGGGGCGTTGATCCGGCGGCGGAAGCGCACCCGCAGGTACAGCTGGAGGCCGGTCAGCGCGATGACCGTCACCGCACCGACGGCACCCACCCAGACCAGGCCGAGCGCGACGGACGCCTGGCCCTCCTCGTGGTTGACGCGGACGATCGCCGACGAGTCCAGCCCCAGGTTGAACGCCTTGGGCAGGAGTTCGGTGTGCATCAGCTGGGTGGCCTCGCGGTACGACTCCAGCGCTGCCTCGTCCGCCTGCCCCGGAGGCGCCTGCGCCTCGTCGTTGAGGAGTCGCGCCTCGGCGGCCAACTGCTCGTAGACGCCCAGCCCGTCGAGGACGGCCTGCACGTTGCGCTCGCCCACGGAGACGCCCTCGGTGAGCGAGGCGGCCTGGAGCAGGGCCCTGTTGGCCCGGCCCCGACTCTCCTCGTACTGCTCGATCGCCTCGTCACGGCCCGAGCCCAGGCCGTGGTCGGTACCCATGAGCAGGACGTCCGCCATCTGGGCGTCCATGTCGGCGAGGGCGAGGTACAGGTCCGTGGTCGCCATGGCCTGCGGGCCGGCCCCGCGTCCGAGCACGTCCAGGTCCTCCCGCGCCTGGTTGAGGGTGAAGGTCGCCGAACCGAACAGTCCGACGACGGACACCAGGCACACCGCCGTCAGCAGCCACACCCGGGCGGGGGTGGTGCGCAGCCAGAGGCGCGCGCGGACCGCGCGGTCACGCGCGTAGCCGCCGGTCCGCCCGGCCCTGCCACGGGGGGAGGCGCCGGGCACCGGTGTGGCACCGGCTCCCGGGGCGCCCCGGGCCGGGGGCGCCGCGGCCGGGTCCTGCGGCTCGGAACCGGGTGGGCGCCGCGGTCGGCCGGAGTGGGGGGACATCAACGGGGTTCACCCCTTCTGGACGATGATGACGGTCCATGCGCCGACGTAGATCCGATCGCTGTCATTGAGGGGCACCTCCACCTTGCGGGGGATCGTGTTGGCGGTCCCGTTGATCATGGTCCCGTTCGTGGACCCCGGGTCGACGATCGCCCAGGACCCGTCGGGTCTGGCGACCAGGATGGCGTGGACGTGGGAGACCGCGGGGTCTCCCCCCGGTCCGCCCAGGTCGATCTCGGGCGTGAACCCCCTGGAGGCGCTGCGCCGGCCGATGTGCACCCGGTCGCCCCTGAGGCTCACCCGGCGCTGTTTGTTCACGGCGGGGAACGAGATCTGGGAGGAGTCGAGCATGCCCTGGTCGGCCATGTACTGGTAGTAGGCGGGGTCGGCCGCGACGACGGCGCGCCAGTGCGCCGCGGCCGGGGCGTCGCCCGGGCCGGAGTGCCTGTCCACGCGGCTGTCGGACTGCGAGGCGAAGTCGTATCCGCACTCCTCGCAGAAGCGCCCGGTGCGGGAGGTCGTGCACTCCGGGCAGGGACCTCCCCGTGGCATCGCGGGGGGCCGCCGCGGCGCGGGGGCGCGAGGCGGTGGCTGTGTCGGCATCTGTGCCGTCGGGGGCGGGGGTCGGTACGGCTGGGGCGGCGGCGAGGGGGAGTACGCCTGGAGGCGCAGCCCGCAGGTGTCACAGAAGTCAGTCGCCGTCGAGTGGTGCCCGGTGGGGCAACTCGGCATGGGTCCCTCCTACCCGGGGCCGGGGGCGCCGTCGGTTTCGGGTCCGTTCTCGGGCCGGGTCCGTACGGTCCGGGTCGAGTGGGTGTCCAGCGTCATCTCGTCGACCTTGTCGACGCCGGTCCTGAGACGGACGGTTCCGGTGGACGGGTCGATGACGTCGACCACCTTCCTCAGGAGTCTCGCGGTCTCCTGGCTGCCCGTCTCCTCCGCGAGTGCGACGGCGCGGCCCAACCGCGTGGTGGCGGTGTCCCCGTCCCCGTCGCGACGGGCCGCGAGCCCGTCCTGGATGGCCTGGGCCAGTTCGGCCTGGCCGGTGTAGTGGGCCACCCGGGGGTGGATCCCGGTGGCCCTGACCTCGTCCGCCGTCCACTCCGCGAGGATGTTGCCGGAGGCGAGGACCTGGTCCTCGGCGCCTCCGGAGCCGGGGAGGACGACGCGTACCCACCCGGCGCGCAGCTGCCGCCCCGGATCGCCCGCGGGCACCTCCACGCACACGTGGTAGTCGCGGTTCTCCGTGCCCCACGATCCCGTGGGGTAGTCGCCCGCTTGGGGGGTGCGCTCCACCGCGCGGTGGGTGAGGTCCCGCACCGTGGGCGAGACCTGCTTGACGTAGCGGACCACGGAGTTCTGGGGGGTCCACAGCCGCAGGGCGACGTCCGCCACGGCCTTGCCCATGGACGCCTGGGCCATGGCGCGGAAGTCGGCGGCCAGGTCGGCGGGGTCGGCGATGATGCCGGGGCCCCCACCGAGCAGTGCCGAGTCGATACGGCGCAGTTCCTCGACCTTCCAGTCGGTGCCCACGCCCCGGCAGTCGCACACGAACCGGCCGGTGACCTGTCGCAACGCCTGCTCGAACTCCTCGGCGAGCTCGTTGTTCTGTCCGTCGGTGAGCAGGATGGCGTGCTTGATGCCCTCGTCCACGGTGGCGAACAGCTCCCCGGCGAGGGTGAGCCAGGTGCCCATCCTGGTGCCGCTTTCGGCCCGCATCCGGCCGATCGCCTCCAGGGCCGCGGCCCGGGTGGTGCCGTCGACCTCGGCGAACCGCCGCTCCCCCTCGGGGTAGGCCATCCGGGCCCTGCTGCCGCCGCTGACCACGGCGAACCGGACCCCCTCGCGCAGCGCCTCGACGGCGGCGCGGGCGGCGCGTTTGGCCTCGTTGAGCTTCTCCCCGTACATCGAGCCGGAGGTGTCGACGATGATCACCTCGGAGGCGCGCACCGAGGCCCCCACGAGCACGGGGCTGCGGGAGGTGACGCTGACGACGGCGTGCACCTCGCGCCCGCCGATGGGCAGGAACCTGTTCTGGTCGACGTCGATCCGGAACTCCGGCTCGGCGGATCGTTCAGTCCTGTTCGGCACGGGACCCCCCTTGCTCGGTGGGTACGGGGATGAGGACGGCGGTGATGTTGTCCTTGCCGCCGGCCCTCAGCGCGAGGCCGACGTAGGTGCGGGCGGCCTCGTGGGGTCTGGTTCCCGCCTTCGGCACGGCGTCCGTCAGGGAGTGCGCCTCGGGGTAGTAGTTCCACAGGCCGTCGCTGCACAGGAGGACGGTGCCCGGCCCCGTCGGGGTGACGGTGGAGATGTGCGCGTCGATCTCGCCGGAGTCCGCGCCCATCCACGCGATGAGGGCGTGCGCGTTGGCCGATCTCATGGCCTCGTCACGGGAGAGCGCGCCCATCTGCACCATGGCCTCGCTCCAGGAGTCGTCCCTGGTGAGCAGGGCGGAGGCACTGGATCCGGGTCCTCCGGAGAGCCAGTAGGCACGGCTGTCGCCGACCCAGCCGACGGTGACCGTTCCGGTCGCGGGGTCGACGACCGCGGACACGAACGTGCAGGCGGGCGCGGAGTCCAGCGACTCGGCGATCCCCGCGACGGCCTCGGCGGCCCGGGTCATCGCCACACCGGTGGCCTCGCGGGGGTCGGCTCCGCGTCGGATCTGCTCCGCGAGGACGGTCGCCCCCGTCTCGGCGGTGACCCTGGAGGCCTCGTCGGAGCGGGGCGAGCTGGACACGCCGTCGCAGACCACGGCGCAGACGGTGCCCGGGGAGCGGGGGTCGTCGGCGGCGACGACCCGGATGGCCATGGCGTCCTCGTTGCGCCGGTGGCGGAGCCCGCGGTCGCTGACACCGACGGCGGCGCCGGTGCGCACCTCGACGTGGTCGCGCCCGGTGGGCTGGAGGAAACCGCACTTCTCGCAGTAGCCGTCACCGACCCGCCCGGGGCACCACACGCACATCTCGGGGTTGGTCGGCTGGACGGGGTTGCTGCCGACGGCGGGCGGCGGCCAGTCGGGCACGGGCGGGGCCGCCGCCTCCGGCCGGGGCGTCACGGAGTCGCGCCGCAACGACTGGGTGATGAGTGAGTCGGCCCGTCCCGCGTCCGCCTCGGGGCTCCCGCTCGCCGGGGGTCCCCCCGAGGGGGCGGCCCCCCGGGGAGGGGTACGGGTCTCGGGGGGCACCCGTCCGTCCCCGGGGCCGGCGGTGGCGCCGTGCAGGCTCACCTGCGGGGCCGTCGGGCCGCCGTCGGGCGGGACGAGGCCGGGCCGGGCGCCGTCACCGTTCCGCGCGCCGTTGCCGCCGGGGGTTCCCGGTCCGCCGCGGGCGGCCTCCGACATGCTCTGCTGGGGGGCCGTTGTCACGTTGTCGGTGTGCTCCACGGGAGCACCCCCCGCTCCCTCCGGGAGGGGGCGTCCGCACCCCTCGCAGAAGACGTCGCCCGTGGCCGCTCTGTCCGAGCAGGCAGGGCAGGTCCGCACCGTTGTCATCGCCGTTCCCTCGATCCTCACAGCAGCGTCACGGGACGCAGGGAGTTGGCCTTGTCGATCAGCTCGTACCGCTCCGGGGACGCGGTGGCGCGTTGGGCGAGCACCCGGTAGCGCCGCTCCAGGTTCGTCCGCACCCCCTCCTCCGTGAACGGGCCGTCGAGCAGTCTCTCACCGCCGGGTGCGCCGCCCCCGCCGCGGAGCCACTCCAGGGCGGCCTCCAGGACGCGGACGGCCAGGCGGTCGGCGGACTCTCTGTCCAGGCCGACCCGCTCCAGGCGCCGTCCTGCCTGCACGAAGTCGGCGACGCCCCTCCCCTGGTGCGGGGCGGCGAGCACGGCGATCAGCGAGGTCTGGGCGTGGATGTGGAGGCTGGACATCTCCGGGACCCTGTCCAGGACGGCGATGGCGGCGTCCCGGTCGCCCTGGGCGAGACGGATGCGGGCCAGCCCGAACGCGGCGCTCACGAAGGAGTGGTCGGTGTTCCAGATCGTCCGGAACTGACTGGCCGCGGTGTCGAGTTCCCCGGTCCGCTCGCAGGCGAGCGCCAGGCCGAGCTTGGGGGCGATCTCGCCCGGGAGGTGGTCGTACAGCTCGTCGAAGTGGTTGCGGGCCTCGCGGAACCGGCCGGTGCTCAGCTCCGTGACGGCCAGGTACCACATGGTGCGCCAGTCGCCCGGAACGGCCTCGCTGAACGCCTGGAGGACGTCCATCGCCTCCCAGTGGCGGCCGAGCGTGATGAGCGCGCGGGCCAGCATCAGCAGGGTCTCGGGCGTGGGTGCGGGCATGGCGCGCAGGGCGGCGACGCGTTCCTCCGGCGGGAGCGCCTGGAAGCCGCGCAGGTGCTGGGAAGCCGGGTCGCCCGGGTCGATGAGGGGCGCGGGCAGCAGGGCGGCCGCCGCCGTGGGTGCGGGCGGCACCAGGACCCGGTCGGCGTCGTGCGTGCCGGCGTCGCTGCCGGAGGTGAGGTTCTCGCCGCCGAACACGGTGGACAGCGCCGGGTGCGGCACCCCCTCCAGTTCGGAGAGGACCTCGCGCAGGACGCCGGTGAGCTGGTCGGCCATGTCGCCCGCGTCGTGGAAGCGCAGTTCGAGCTCGCTGTGGGTGGCGCGGCGCAGGATCCGGTCGAACGACTCGAACCGCTGGAGCACCGGTACCGTCTCGCGCCGGGGGAGGCTGTGCGGGTGCTCGCGCATGAAGCTGAAGCGGAAGCTGAGCACGGCCAGGGTGCGGCCCACCGAGTACAGGTCGGCGCTGACGGTGGGGCCGGGGCCCCGCAGTTCGTCCTCGGTCACGCGGTAGCCGGGGGTCGTGTACACGGGGCTGACCGCGTCGTCCATGCGCCGGACCCCGCCGAGGTCGATGAGCTTGATCTGCTCCTCGCTCTGGATGACGTTGTCGGGCTTGAAGTCGCAGTACAGCAGCTTCTTGGAGTGCAGGTAGCCGAGGGCCCGCAGGACCTCCAGGCCGTAGGCGATGACCTGGGTGACGGGCAGGACGGCGTCGGGGTCGTCCTCGCGGCGCTCGATCAGCAGCTCGCGCAGGGACTTGCCTCCGACGTACTCCATGACGATGTGTCCGCCGGGGATGCCGGTGCGCGGGTCGGGGTGCTGCGAGAAGTTGATGATCTTGACGATGTTGGGGTGCTCGACCTCGGAGAGGAACGCGCGCTCCGCCGCGGCCGCCTTGTGCGCCTCCGCGTCGCCGACGTTGAGCAGGCCCTTGAGGACGACCCACCGGTCGTTGACGTTGCGGTCGCGGGCCAGGTAGATCCAGCCGAGGCCGCCGTGGGCGAGGCAGCCGAGCACCTCGTACTGTCCGCCGACCCTGTCGCCCCGGGAGAGTTTGGGGGTGAACGAGAACTGGGTGCCGCACTTGCGGCAGAAGCCCTCGGTCCGGCCCTGTTGTTCGCCCCGGGCGCGGCCGACCTTCTCACCGCAGTTGCCGCAGAAGCGGTTCTTCTCCGAGACCACCGGGTTCTGCATGACGGCCTCGGAGGGGTCCCGGTAGGGCACCGGGGGTACCAGGACCATGCCCATGCCCAGCATGCCCCGGGAGGAGCCCCGTCGTCCGGAGCGCACGGAGCCCGGACCGGTGGTGCCGGTACCGACGGTGCCGGAGACACCGGCGAGGCCGGACCGTCCGGAGAGCTTGATGTTCTCGGAGATCGGGTGGGAGTGGGCGGAGCCACCGCCGGCGGCGTCCCTGGAGGAAGGTGCCGAGGAGAGCCACTGGTCTGGCGCCTCGTCCGGCGGGGTGCCGACGGGCGGCGGGTGGGGGCCGCCGGACCCGGACCCCTGCCGGGACGCGCCGAACGCCCCCTGGGGGCCCGACGGCCGCCCGCCGCTCCCCTGGGAGTGCGGTCCGGGGGGGTCGGTCACCGGGGACGCGCTTCCCCCGGGGGGTTGCACGTGTACTGGGGCCAGTCCGCACACACCACAGAAGCCCTCATCGATCTGGCCGTGGCAGCCGGGGGACGTGCACTTGGTCATCTGCTCACACCACCATCGCTCTCGCCATCTGACGCGTCCGATCCCGGTGTGGTTCTGTCCCCGGGTGATTCGGTTCCGCTGAGCTCCTGGAGCGCCCGGAGGTAGGCCGACAGGGCGACCGTGGCGGCGCGCAGGTCGCAGGGCGCCCTCCACAGCTCCCAGTGGGCCCGACCGTGGAGTTCGGAGAGGTGTTCGTTCTCGGCGAGTTCGAGCCGGACCGCGCGGGCGCGGTAGGCGTCCAGGCGCCCGCGGAGTTCGGCGCGGCGTTCCAGGAGCCCGGTGAGGTTGCCCTCGCGGTCGCGCGCGTCGTCGACGGCCTCGTGGACCGCGCGCTGCAGTTCGCCGAGCCGGGCGCCGAGTTCGCGCCAAAGACCCTTGGCGCGCAGGGAGTCCATGTCACCGATCCCGGCCCGCAGGGACGGCACCGGGTCCGGGACCTCGACCGCGGCCGGCGAGGAGACCTTGGCGACGACCTGGGCGCGGAGGCCGCGTGTGCGGGCGGTGGCCTCCTCGACGTCGTCGATGGCGGAGCTGAGCCGTTCGACGCTCTCGGTGTAGGAGTCGCGCATGCGCAGGGCGTCGCGGAGTTCACCGCGTACGCGCTCCAGGACCAGGCGCAGGCGTTCGAGCGAGGAGGTGTCGACGCGCCCGTTCTCGACCAGGGAGAGGGGGTCGTTGCGGACGGTGGTGCCCACCGCGGCGAGATCGGACCGCAGGGCCTCGTGCTCGTCCTCCCCGAGTTCGATCATGTCGGAGAGCGTGCCGATCTCGTACCACATCGCGTCGAGCTCGCCCAGCCGCGGGTGGAGTGCGTCCCAGGCGGTCTCGGCAGCCGAGATGACCTCGGTGGCCTCCTCGTAGGCGGCGGACATCCGGGCGACGGCGTCGGCGAGGGTGACGGGCTCCTCGTCCGCGTGGAGCAGGCCCCGCTTGTTCAGGGGTACCTCCCCGGCGGGGAGGACCACGGACGGGCCGTTGAGCAGGGCGGTCAGCGCGGCCTGTTCGGCGGCGCCTCCGCCGGCCTCCCGTAACCGTGCGACCCGGTCCACCACGAGGTGGAAGGCGTTGTAGACCGTCCACAGGCTGTGGATGTGGCCGTCGGCGTACTCCCAGCGCTCCCGGGTCCGGCCTTCCAGAGCAGCACCCTTCAGCAGCTGGTGCCCGACGTGGCCGTCCAGGTCAGCGAGGTTGAGGGTGATCCGGTCGGCCTCACCGCGCACACGGTTGAGCTCGTGGTCGATGCCCTCCCAGCTCATGGGCGGTATCCCGGCCCCCGACGCACTCGCCACCTTCCGTCCAACTCCCGTCACCGCGTCCCCGCCCCGTGTGTGCGCGAGCGGAAACGGTCAATGTTCCTTTACCTAGACACGAGTCTGGCGGCGAGGTTCGCGAACCACAAGAGAGTGCCCCCTTTACGGCCGCGAACGGCCACTTGGACCCCATTTGTGAACCAGAAGCACCGTGACGTGACAGACACCCTGCCATGCCGGTCCCCCCGCTGTCTCTCGCTGCCGCGTCACCGCGCTCGGGGCGCCCCCGCCGGGGAGGAGGTGGCCGCGCTACGCCCCCGGAAGGCGCGGAGCCTCCCCCAGGGCGTCCAGGACGAACCGCGCCCGCTCCGCGACGGGGACGCGCGGCAGCTCCACCAGTTCGTAGCCGTGGGCGGGGTAGGCCTCGGCCATCGCCCGGTGGGTGCGCTCCGCCTCGTCCGGTGACTGGTGGCGTTCCGCGTCACCGGTGAAGATCTCCGGCCACGGCGGGGCGAGGAACACCCGGCGGTGGTAGCGGAACCGCCGGACCGCCTCGCCGACGTGCGCGGGCACCGGCAGTCCGCGCAGCAGGAAGTAGCCGACCAGGTCGGGGACGCCCCGGTCGCAGAAGACCGGCCCCGCCCACGCGGACGCCTCGCGGTGCGACCGCATCTCCCAGGACAGCATCAGTTCGGCGAACAGGCCGTCGTCGCGCCAGGACAGCCCGAGCCCGTCGATCTCGCGCTGGTCGCGGATGATCGCCCGCCCCGCCTCGGTGGTGCGGGCGTACCCGAGCGCGGCCAGGTGGTCGATCAGCGTGGTCTTGCCGGATCCGGGTCCCCCGGTGACGACGACGAGGTGGTCCATGGTTCTCCTGGGTGGTCGGGGGCTGTGGGGCCCGGCGAGGGGGAGGCGCACGGCGGGGCGGCGGGCCAGGACCCCGACCAGGGGCAGGGCAGGGCACCGGGGGGTGTCCGGAGTGTCTCCCGAAGGCTTCCGGATCGGTGGGCGGCCCCGGGCCCTCTTTCGCACGGGGCCGTGCGACGTCCTGCCCGGTGGTGCCTCACGGGCGCGGGGGCCCGGCGAGGGGCGGCCCGGTGGGCGCGAACCCGGGGGGAGGGAAGACGTCCCGGCCGTACCGGAGCACGTGCACGGCGGGATACTACCGACGGTCTCGGAGAGGGGACAAGCCGTGTGTCCGACGGCCGCGACCCGGCCGTGCGGCACCCGCGCCCGCCCCGTAGGGTTCGGCGACCGACACCGTGGTTCCCCTACGCCCCGGAGGCCCCGTGCCCGCTCCCACACCCGCTTCCGCCCCCGGCTCCGTGCCGGCTCCTGTGCCGGCTCCTGTCCCGGTCGCGCTCGTCATCTCCCTCAGGGTCCGCCCCGGCCGCCGGGACGCCTTCCTGTCCGGCCTCTCCCGCAACGCCTCGGCGGCGGTGCGCGACGAACCGGGCTGCCTGCGCTTCGACGTGGTCGAGGACGGCACCGACCCGGACGTCTTCTGGGTGTACGAGGTGTTCGCCGACCGGGAGTCCCTGCTCGCCCATCGCCGGACCGCGCACTTCCTGGCCTGGCAGAAGGAGAAAGCCGAGGTGGTCGACCCTGGAAGCCAGGTCGACCACCTCGGCCCGCTCGTGGTCAGCGAGGGCTGAGCCGGCTCACTCCGTGTCCTCCGGCTGGTCCCTCCGGGCGCGGTGGCGCCCTCCGCTTCCGGGCCTGGAGACACCCTCGCCGTCCGACTCCTCCTGGTCGGCGTCCGGTGCGGCCCGCTGGTCCCCGCGGTAGCCGTCCGCGTACCCGCCCGCGTAGCCGTCGTCGAACGCGCTCGTCCGGGGCTCCTCCTCAGGAGCGGCGGAGCCCTCGGCCAGGGGGGCGCCCTCCCGGGCCGCGGTGACGCCGCGGAGCTGGAACCCGGCCACCGCCATGACGACGCCGAAGATGATGGCGTAGACGCCGACCACGAACACGATGGCCTGTGCGCCCTCCAGCGGCCAGAGCCACAGCAGGAGGCCGAACACGATGGAGAGGGCGCCGACGAAGATCAGCAACCACTCCGAACTGTTGTGGGCGCGCAGGCGGATCGCGGTGACGATCTCGGCCACACCGGTGATGACGGCCCACGCACCGATGATGAACACGACCGCCAGACCGAAGGCGAGCGGCCAGATCAGGGCGATGAGGCCCACGAGGACGCTGAAGGCCGCCTGCAGCACGAGGGAGAGGCGGCTGCCCGGCGCCGCGCTGTAGGCGGCGTAGCCCAGGGCGCCGCCGTCGACCAGCGCGTAGACACCGAACACGATCGCCAGGGCGACCAGGGTCACCCCCGGCGACACCAGGGCGATCAGACCGAAGAGAACCGCGGCGACCCCGCGGAGGACCACAACCCACCAGTTCCGGCTCAGCTCACCGAGCAGGTCACCGGTCAACGCGTACCTGACCATCGTCGCCTCCCCTTCACCGGTGCGGCCCGTCCGGGCCGCACCCTCCCACTTCCCTCAACGTCGCACATGGATGACAGAGTGTGCGCAAAATGCGGGGAAAGTGCGGGTGATGTACCGGTAGGGCCGACGGCGGCGCCCCGTGCTCTCCGGCACGGCTCCGGCGGGGTGTGCCGACACGACGGCGCCCGCCCTCGCCTGTGGCGTGGGCGGGCACAGCGGTGTACCTCGGGTGGGATCTACCCCTGGCCCGGGAGGCGCCGCTCGGCGGAGCCGACGTAGTGCTGGCGCGGGCGCGCGATCCGGAAGGCCGGGTCGTGCAGCTGCTCGCGGTAGTGGGCGATCCAGCCGGGGAGACGGCCGATCGCGAACAACACGGTGAACATGTTGGTGGGGAAACCCATGGTGCGGTAGATGACGCCGGTGTAGAAGTCGACGTTCGGGTAGAGCTTGCGCTCGGTGAAGTAGGAGTCGGCGAGCGCCGCGGCCTCCAGCTTGAGGGCCAGGGAGAACAGCTCGTCGGGGTTCTCGTCCCGGTCGAGGATCTGGCTGGCCAGAACCTTGATCTCCTTGCTGCGCGGGTCGAAGTTCTTGTAGACCCGGTGGCCGAAGCCCATGAGGCGCATCTCGCGCGCCTTGACCTTCTCCAGGAAGTCGTCGATGGAGATGCCCGAGTCGCGGATCTCCTCCAGCATCTCCAGCACGGCCTGGTTGGCACCGCCGTGGGACGGGCCGGACAGGGCGTTGATGCCGGAGGCGACACTGGCGTAGATGTCGGCCTGCGAGGAGCCGACCACGCGCACGGTGGCGGTGGAGCAGTTCAGCTCGTGGTCGGCGTGCAGGACGAGCAGCATGCCGACGGCCTTGTTGAACAGGTCGCCGAGTTCACCGGTGGGGGCGTTGTCCCCGAAGGTCATCCGGATGAAGTTGTCGACGTAGTCGAGCGAGTCGTCCGGCGAGAGCGGCGCCTCGCCGATGGAGTTGCGGTAGATGCGGGCCGCGATCGTCGGCAGCTTGGCCATCAGCCGGATCGTGGCGAGCTCCACCTGGGCCTCGTCGCTCGGGTCCACGCTGTCGTCGTAGTACGCGGCGAGGGTGTTGACGGCACTGGCCATGAGCGCCATCGGGTGGCCGTTGCGGGGCATCGCGTCGATGAACGCGCCCATCTCGGCCGGGATGTCGGCGTTGTCGCGGAGGCTGTCGGAGAACTCCTTGAGCTGGCCCGGCTCGGGAAGCTCGCCGTAGATCACCAGGTAGGCGACCTCAAGGAAGGTCGCACCCACGGCGAGGTCCTCGATCGGGTATCCGCGGTAGCGCAGGATGCCGGCGGCCCCGTCGATATAGGTGATCTTCGAGCTACACGAAGCGGTATTGCCGAACCCGGGGTCCAGGGTCGTCATGCCGGTCGACCCCAGCAGGGTCTTCAGCTCGATGGTGCGTTCACCCTCGGTTCCGGTGAACACCGGCAGCTTCAGCACGCCGCCCTCGTAGTGGAGCTCCACCGTGCGGTCTTTGTCGTCTTCGCTCATGCCCGAGGTCAACCTTTCCAGGCGGGGGATACGTAGGTGCGTCAGACGCGGGGCGATCCGCCGCCACGTTCTTGATTCACTCGTTATTGTTCTGTTTTGTTAAACGACTGTTAAGCAAAATCATATAAGTTTCACCGATTCACGGACAGGTGACATGCAACACATACCCAAGCGTGAGAAGAATTACCGCACGGTGAAGATTTGCAAACTTTGCCGATTGTCGATTACTTCGCGATCGCCCTGAGACGTCGCCGACGGAACCGAGGGTCTTCCCGGTGCCGTCCGGTCTCCTGTAGTAGGTCCCCCGAGCACCCCGCCACCCCTCCGGACCGGCTTCGCGTGCACGCTCTTCACAGAAGCGGACATACCCCAACGAAGCTCAGTGCGGCCGGATGATCGATCGCGCCCTAGCGGCCTGAGTTCAGGGTACCTTCGCCCTGATCACGGGGGTCTGCACGGGGTACCCCCTGCTTGGTGATCTTGACCTCTGCCTGCGCTTCTGCACTCCCACGGGCACCTCGGGCCACAGAGGAAGGGGCTTTCCCTGGCACAGGATGTGCGTGGGCCACGAGAGTTCACACGGACCCCACGGGCAGAAACGCGCTACCCCGCCGGGACGCCACACGGGTCGCACCCACCCCAGAACGGGGACACCGCGAGCCGCAGGATCCGACACGGACCCGCGGACGGCGCCCCGGACAGGCGCAGGGGAAACGACCTAGTCGCCCTCGTCCACGCCGCCCGCGAGAAGGGCCTCCATGAACAGCGCGGGGTGGTCGCGCTCGATGACCTTCAGGCGCCACTTGTTGTGTACCAGCACCAGGAGCTCGCCGTCGGAACGGCGCCGCAGCACCTCGGCCCCCGACAGGGCGTGCAGGACGGGCGCCGACTCGGCGTCGGTGCGCCTGGCCACGGAGTACTCCAGCGGCGAGGCCTCGATCGGGGCGCGGAACTCGTGCTCCATCCGGTGCTTGACCACGTCGAACTGGAGCGGGCCCACTGCCGCCAGCACCGGCGCCTGCTCGCCGCGCACGTCGGAGGTCAGTACCTGCACCACGCCCTCGGCGTCCATCTGGGCGATACCGCGCTGGAACTGCTTGTACTTGCCCGCGTCGACCGCCCGCGCCACCACGAAGTGCTCGGGGGCGAAACTGGGGATCGGCGGGAAGTCCACCTTGGGGCCCTCGTAGAGGGTGTCGCCCACCGCCAGCGCCTGGGCGTTGACCAGCGCGATCACGTCGCCGGGGTAGGCGGTGTCGATGGTGGAGCGCTCGGAGCCGAACACCGCCTGCGTGTACTTGGTGGCGAAGGGGCGGCCGGTGGAGGCGTGGGTCAGGACCATGCCGCGGTCGAACCGGCCGGAACTGACCCGCAAGAACGCCATCCGGTCCCGGTGGTTCTTGTCCATGTTGGCCTGCATCTTGAACACCTGGCCGGAGAAGGGCTGCTCCACCCTGCGCGGCCGGTCCCGGGTGTCGATCTTGGCCGTGGGCGCGGGGGCCAGGTTGACGACCGTGTCCAGCAGCTGGCCGACGCCGAAGTTGGACAGCGCGGCGCCGAAGAGCACCGGGGAGGACTCCCCGGCCAGGAACGACTCGGGGTCGAAGTCGGCGCCCAGCGCCTCCAGGAGCTCGATCTCCTCGGTGGCCTGCTCCCAGGCGTCCAGCTCGACCTCGGCGGCCCGCTCGGGTTCCAGGACCTCCTCGACGGCCTTGGTGGCGCCGCCGGGTGTGCGGGTCATCTTGGTGTAGACGCCGCTGGTGCGGTCGACGAGGCCGCGGAAGTCGCCCGCGATGCCCACGGGCCAGTTCATCGGTGTGGGGCGCAGGCCGATGCGCTGCTCGATCTCGTCCAGCAGCTCCAGCGGTTCGCGGCCCGGGCGGTCCCACTTGTTGACGAAGGTGATCACGGG